>DATHPY010000686.1:0-2591 GCA_035483315.1 Puia sp.
CGTTATTACTTCCGTGGACAGAGATGAGTTGAAAGATAGCGGCAGCATCATTTGGCAAAATACAATCAAAGCTGTAAAAATGTTGAACAGCGATACGACGCTGGAAACGTTAATTCCAGATTTTAAAGCTGAGCAGGAAAATATTCAGCGTGTTATTGATGAAGCTCCTGAAGTTGTTTCTCATAATATTGAAACGGTAGAGCGATTGACAAAACAAGTTCGTATACAGGCAAAATACTGGCGGAGCATGGAAACGCTGAAAATTTTGAAAAAAGGCAACATGCGCACAAAAAGCGGAATCATGCTTGGTCTTGGTGAAAAAAAAGAGGAGGCAATACAAACGATGAAGGATTTATATAATAGTGGTGTTGATGTAATCACGATTGGACAATATTTGCAACCATCAAAAAAACATTTGCCTGTTGTACGTTTTATTCATCCTGATGAATTTGCTGAGTATCGTCAAATCGGCTATGAGCTTGGTCTTGATTATGTAGAAAGCGGGCCGTTGGTTCGTTCATCTTATCACAGCGAGAGACATGTTTTTCCAGGGCTTGGCAGAAATGAATGGCTGAAGGAAACTCAGCTGAAAGAATTATAAATTATGAGTTATGAGTTATGAATTAATCCAGGATTCATAACTCATAATTTATAACTCATAACAATGAAATACTACCTGATCATCTGCATAAACGTTTTTCTTTCTTCATTTTCCTATTCACAATTACATTGGCAAAAAGTTGATTCGTTGTATCAACCGCTTCCAACTTCAATTCATATTTTCAGAATAAAAGATTCGGTAAAAGATGGTAAACCTTTTATCGCTTATTATCTTTCGGCCAAACTAAAAGATAAAAAACTTTTATTCACTGCACAAACAGGTAACGGTCATCGTTATACGACGTCGCAATATTATCAGCAGGAACAATTTCCAACAGTCGTAGTAAACTGCGCTTTTTTTTCGGTTGTAACAAATCAAAACCTGAGTGTGATAATAAACAATGGAAAACTTGTTTCGCGGAATATCACTTCACTTAAAGGAATAGGAAAAGATTCATCGTTATATTATTATGTAACACGAAGTGCAATCGGCATTGATAAAAAGCGTAATGCAGATGTTTCCTGGACTTTCACCACTTTATCAAAACGCAGAGTATATGCATTTGAAAATGGGCCTGTGATCACAAAAAATGAATATACGCATCCGGATATTTTTGATTTGAAAGATGTAGACTGGAAGTGGTGGAAGATGCAAACAGCCGTCGGCGGCGGACCAACTTTAATTCACGATGGGGAAATCAGGATAACCAATAAAGAAGAAGAAATTTTTTCCGGCGAAGAAAAATTAGCGAGAACGGCAATGGGTTACACAAAAGATAACCGGTTAATCATACTCGTTATACAGGGTGGAAATGCAGAAGGAGCAACGTTTGAGCAGGAAGCAAAAATTTTAAAAGATCTCGGTTGTTATGAAGCATTAAATCTTGATGGTGGTAAAAACAGTTGCATGCTCGTTAATGGAAAAGAGACAATTACTCCTTCAGAAAAAACCGGAGAAACAGAATTACCGGCTGTGTTTATGATAATATCTCAATAAGATATTTTCTTACAGATTGCACGGGTTACACAGGTTAAATGGCGGTCTGACAGCTTATCTTCTCAATAAAATTATCACGCGTCACAGCCGTCTGAAGCCTGATAAATCTCGGTAAAATATTTTTTCACAGATTGCACAATTTTTTTTCGAAATTTACCATCTGAGCAATCTGTGAGAACCAAAATAAAAAATCTTATTACTATGCGTGATTGGTTAAAAGCGTTAATTGCAGGTTATGCCGCTCACAGAATGGGCGGAGGTTGCGTGAGCACAATAGTTATTTTCTTTCTTGTCTATTGGGTGTTAGGACATACAGGATGTCATTGAGCTCTTTATCCTTTCATATCCCAAACCAACGCACTGGCACCAAGGATGGCTGCATCTGATTCTCTTAAATGACTTACCAATATTTTTACTTTATTCTGGAAGACCTGTATCAGGTTTGCTTCCATGTGTTCGCGTGTAGGTTTTAAAATAAGATCGCCGGATTTTGTTAATCCGCCAAATAATATAATTGCTTCGGGGCTGCTGAACATTACAAAATTTGCAAGAGCAATTCCTAATATCGTTCCGGTATAATCAAAAATTTCTTTGGCCAATTTATCGCCTTGTATCGCCGCATCATATACTTTTTTTGAATCGAGTTGCTCTGGTGGGGCATCGCGCAGCAAACTTGGTTCACTGCTATTCTGCAAAATTTCTATTGCATTTAATCTAACGCCTGTTGCCGAAGCATATACTTCGAGCGGTCCGCGTTTTCCGGTTCCTTCGTGCAATCTTCCATTGGGAATAATAATGGTGTGTCCTAATTCTCCGGCAAATCCATCATGACCATAAATTAATTTCCCATTGGCAACAATACCGCTGCCAACGCCGGTTCCCAATGTGATCATGATAAAATCTTTCATTCCTTTCGCCGCGCCGTACATCATTTCTCCAATGGCTGCAGCGTTTGCATCATTGGTTAAGATTGTTGGCAGTTGAAATTTATTCT
>DATHPY010000687.1:0-3957 GCA_035483315.1 Puia sp.
TGTTGAGCACGAAAGAGCAAAAGAATATGCTAACCTGCTGATTGAAGATCTTAGTACTGATACGGTACAACTAAACACCGCTGCATATGTAATGAATTTAATTATTATAGCGGGAGACAGTTTGGGAAATTTATTAAGTAAGGATGCGAAATCAATCAAAGGCGGCAAACTTTATTTTTATGAATACTTGTCCAGCCGGCGTTGGAATTTTATTTCTCATGACGCCACAATTCAGCAGTTAAAAAGTTCAGGAGCATTAAGATATTTCCGTGATACATCACTGATTCGACAGATTATGAACTATGAGGAGTCTGTACAAATTATTGATTTGGCACAAAACAGGTTCGAGCCTCAAAAAATAGAAAACTGGAATTTGGTCCAAAAAATCTTTGATCAATCTTATTTTTATTCACCAGGTGATTCAGAATTTAATTTAACACTGAATGATGAAAAAGTAATTCGTTACATGGATAATAATTATCCATTACTTAGTTATAAACCAGGTTTGATTCAGCAGATAAGAAACTGGGCTTATAGTTCTTCGAGAAACTACCGGGTAGAAATTGAATTACTTAATGAGGCAAAATTGCAAGCTATTATAGCAATGGATGTTTTAAAAAAAGAATATCATTTGGAATGAATGGTGAACAAATTATAAATCAGTCAACGGACAACAGCCCACAGTCAACAGAAAAATAAAAATATTTTGAACTACAAACCACCAACTACAAACTGCAAATATGGAAGTACATCATCACCCCAATGTAGAAAAGAAAAGTTTCAAAGAATATTTTTTAGAATTCTTAATGATATTTCTTGCTGTAACAATGGGTTTTTTTGCAGAAAGCATCAGGGAGCATTTGGCTGATAATTCAAAGGAAAAGCAATACATTAACTCCATGATCGCCGATCTGAAAGGCGATACAGCCGGGCTCAGGGAAATAATTGACGCCAATATTAAAAAGGTTTCTGGGATAGATACGATGACATCATTGCTGAATAAGCGATCGCTTACCTTGGATGAAGAAAAGCAGCTCTATATACTCAATAGCCGTTACGTGTCAAATATTGCGAGAATGGACTGGAACGATGGAACCATTCGCCAATTGCTTACTTCAGGTAACCTGCGGTTGATGAGCGAGCAGGGAATTTCGGATAGCGTGATGAATTATTACGGGCCGCACAAAGACCTCGCTGTGGGGCAGGCGGAGATACTCTATGAATCCGTTAAGCGCACATTTTTTGGAGCAGAAGATATTTTTGACCGGTCTTTCACAAAGCGACAGATGAATAAGGATAGTAGCTTCAGCCGGAAACCTATGCCAGATACAATGAAGCTTCTAACTAAGGAAAAAACAGTTTTAAAAAAATACGCACAAATGGTGCTCACCACGCAGGCACTTATAAATAATTATCTCTCTATGCTGTTTAAGATGTATAAACGTGCAGAAAATTTATTGCTTTTTTTAGAAACTAAATACGATATAAAATAGAATACATGGAAGTACATCGTCACCCAAACGTAGAAAAGAAAAATTTCAAAGAATATTTTTTAGAATTCTTAATGATATTTCTTGCTGTTACCATGGGTTTTTTTGCAGAAAGCATCAGGGAGCATTTAGCTGAAAAAACAAATACAAAAGAATACCTGGAAACCTATCGCGATGAATTGACGCAGCAACAAACTTTATTAACACAGTATAAAAACATATACCAGAAGAAGGTAGTTGTTTGCGATAGTGTTAAGAATATTTTTTTTTATGGTGAAGAAAATACAAAACTAAATGTGCTGGAGCGGCTGAATATTTTCGCAATAACACAGGTTGAAATTCCATTCAATACATCTTCTTATGATCAGATGGTAAATGCAGGAGCACTGCGTTACATAAATAATATTGCACTTAGGGATAGCATGGCTTACTATAAAGGTCAGATTGAAACACTAAAAAATTATAACACACGTATTCTTTCTGCAATATTGAGCCAACAAACTGAAATTGTCAAACTCATGGATTACCATGATATGATCACTACAGATACAAGCCGGTCTTATAATGCCGTCCCACATATTCCTGTTATCAAACCTTTTGCTGCCCTATCTGTGGAACAACGTAATTCTCTTGTTGCATTTTACGAAGTATATATTGTTCAGGCGCAATCCAACTTGCGGCGCATACGCATGTTATATGTTACTAATCAAAATTTACTTGACATGGTTAATGAGCAATTGGAAAAATGAAAAACTAAAAAAACTATAAACTGCAAACTAAAAAAATGGAAGTACATCATCACCCCAATGTAGAAAAGAAAAATTTCAGGCAATATTTTTTAGAATTCTTAATGATCTTTCTTGCTGTTAGCATGGGATTTTTTGCAGAAAGCATTCGCGATCATTTTGCGGAAAAAAAGATCAGCAGGCAATATCTGGAAACTTTCAGACAGGAGCTGATCAATAATAAAAATACATTCAGGTTCGCTGACAGTGTTTATAATACAATAATACCTGCGCAGGATAGTGTAATCAAAATCTTCTTTAATAAAAAAGAAAATGAAAATTTGATTACTGTTGCGCGTCTTTTAAAAAGAGTAAAAAGAACTGTAAATCCCATCATTGATAAAGCTGCTTACCAGCAAATGGTAAATTCCGGCGGACTTAAAAATATAGACAATATAAAATTAAGAGATTCCCTTTCTGAATATGTTGGCAGGATTGATGGTTTTGAAGTGTATAATTCCATCAGCTACAACAGGCTTGCAAATGCTTTACCAGAACTTATGAAATTAGAAGATGTGCACGATTTTTCACCTCAAATTCAGGATCAGAATATAATTCCTGTTATCAGCCCGTACCCGGAATTGACAGAAAGAGAAAGAAGACTGATCATTTATTATTATACAAATTTTACTATACAATTCAAAGCCGACAAAAGATTAATTCACCGGTTGGACGAGTCGAATACGCATATAATGGATATGGTTGAAGATGAATTGAAAAAATAAGCGAATGAAGAAGTGAATGGTGAATTGTCAACCGTGAATTAACTACAAATTAAAAACTATAAACTGCGAATATGGAAGTACATCATCACCCGCAAGTAGAAAAGAAAAAATTTAAAGAATATTTTTTAGAATTCTTAATGATATTTCTTGCTGTGACACTTGGCTTTTTTGCAGAAAACATAAGAGAAAGCATGGTTGAAAAAGAAACAGAAAGAACCTATATAGAATCGTTCTACAAAGACATTAGCAATGATGAACAACAAATACCCCGGCTTATTAAATCCCAGGGCTTCCAAATAAAATGTGCAGACTCTCTTGTTACACTGCTTGATAGTTCGGATATAAAAAAAACTGCAAATTTTATTTATTATTATGCTAAAAACATAGTAAGACAAACTCCTCTTGGCTTTGTTACTACTGAACGAACAATCACTCAATTAAAAAATTCCGGCGGCTTTCGATTGATCCATAATCAAGAACTTTCAGACAGTATTATTGACTATTATAAAATGGCGGATGAAGTGAAATTTCTTCAAGGATGGGTACAAGGATATAAACAAACATTGGAACAAAGCTATTCATACATACTTTGGGGACATTATTATCATAAAATGATTGACAGTACAGACAGAATAATTATGCCTGCAGAAAATTTATACCTGAAAAGCGCTGATAAGGACGCAATCAGTAATTGTGTGCTGCAAATAAGCGAAATACAAGGACTGAGTACAGCAATAAATCGGGCAACAAAGAAACTGGAAGAGCAAGCTATGCATCTTAAAGAATATATAGAAAGCAAGTACCATTTCGAAAAGTGAAGATGGTGGAGGAATAAATAAATTTAACCGTAAGATCGAAGATCAAAAAATGAAAGTCAGGAGGGCAAGAAGTCTGAAAGTCCGGAAGAAGTAAATTGCTAATCGTGAATTATATGTGTACTAAATTCTAAATACTAAA
>DATHPY010000688.1:0-2420 GCA_035483315.1 Puia sp.
CAGGGCTAATGCCTGCGTTAAAATCCCATCCATTATACCCCAGTCCAAGACTTCCGCCAACAAACATATTTTCTTTTGTAAGTCCATAAGTTGGCGCTTCGTCAGAATATGTATTTATGCGTCCGGGATCGTGTTGAGCAAAACCGAAAAAACCAATAACAAGAAAACTGATACCGAACATTATCTTCTTAATCATGATTTGAATTTTATTGTACAAACATAACGGTTACTATGCATCAAAAATTTTCCCCGCATTTAAAATATTGTTAGGATCGAACACTTTTTTTATTTCGCGCATTAATTGCAAATTCTTTTTATCGAAAACAATATCCATATACTGTTTTTGAACGAGACCCACTCCATGTTCACCGCTTATTGTTCCGCCGAGTTCATGCACTATTGTAAATAAAGCTCGCAAACTTTCTGTCATTTGTACATCTTCAAAACTATTAGCGGTTCCATTTTTCTTTATACGGATGTGCAGGTTACCATCACCGGCGTGCCCGTAACATACGGTTTCGAAATTATATTTTTTGCCGAGCGATTTTACTTCGTAAATTAATTGTGGCAGCGCTGCCCGCGGGACTACCGTGTCTTCTTCAATAGTGTAACCGGCATTTTTTACAACTTCCGCCACTTTTCTTCTTAATTTCCACAATTCATTTTTTTGTTGTGCGTCTTCAGCAAAAAAAATATCTCCTATATCATATTTCGTAAGTAATTCGCTAATGGTTTCCATCTCCTTTGTTAAAATTTCCAAATGATTTCCATCAACCTCAATAATTAAATGTGCGGCAACATCATCATCAATAGAAATTATGTTTGAACCAACAAATTCGCTTGTGATTTTTAATGCGTCTATTTCCATTAACTCCAATGCACTTGGTGTAAAGCCGGCAAGAAAAATTGCATTTACAGCTTCAGCTGCCTGCTCCAGCAATTTAAATGGAACAAGCATAAGCAGATCGTATTTTGGGAGAGGAATAAGTTTTAAAACAATTTTTGTAACAATTGCCAATGTTCCTTCGCAGCCAATTATTAATTGGGTAAGATTATAACCTGTAGAATTTTTTAAAACGTTCGCGCCGGTCCAGATTATTTCGCCGGTTGGTAAAACAATTTCAAGATTGAGTACATAATCTTTTACAACTCCATATTTAACTGCTTTTGGTCCGCCACTGTTTTCTGCAATATTTCCACCAATGAAACATGAGCCGCGACTGCTTGGATCCGGAGGATAAAATAATCCTTTTTCTTTTACTGCATTTTGTAAAACTTCCGTGATAACACCTGCTTCAGTTATTACCTGCAAATTTTTTTCATCAATGCTGATGATGTCATTCATTCTTTCAATTGAGATCAACACGCCACCAAGATGTGGTAAAGCTCCCCCGCTTAAACCTGTGCCCGCGCCGCGCGGCGTGACAGGAATTTCTTCTGCATTGCATATTTTCATCACCGCGCTTATTTCTTCTGCGGTGCGCGGTTTTACTACGACTTCCGGCGGATAATGCAGTTGTTCGGTTTCATCGTGCGCGTAATTGAAAAGCGTTTCTTCATCAGCAAAAACAAATTCTTCTCCGATAATTTTTTTGAATTGCTTAATGTGAGTGTCAGTTATAATTTTTCCCGATCCGCTAATCTCCATTTAAAATTATTTTGTGCAAAAATCGTGTAATTGCTGGAATGTTAAATGGTTTATTGCTGAATTGTTATTGGTGAAATTCGCACAACTTAATAAACAATTCCACAGTCTTATCTATTGCTTAAACGTGGGACATAATGACTGGCGTGAATTCCCGTTGTACTGGCTGCCATAATTACCATTTTCAATAAGAGAAAATTCCCAGGCGCCCAATCCGTTATTTTCATTTTTTAAAGAAGAAACTGTTGCGTCGTAAGTAAACGATAGTTTGATATTTTTATAAATAAAACCGATCATCGGTATAACGGCGTCGCCTACACGAAAATATAAACCGCCAATTACCTGCTGATCGCCATCGCTTGATAAATTATATTGTGCATTTAAACCGAGAACCATTTCTGAAGCGCCTGCCTGGTTTGTGTAATATGCCATCGGATTAACAATTACCAGGTCGCTTGTTTTAAAACTGCCATTCAAAAATCCGATATAGCGCGAAGGAAGACGGCTATCAAACCCGACAGGATCGGTGGTGAAAAAAGATTCCCTTGCATGATTTAAATGCCACACCGAAAACCCTGCATTGACGTACATTTTATCAGTCGGAAAATAGGCGTAATTCATTCCTGCCTGCATATCAAACAAACTAACATTGGGCTGATCAATTTGTACACTCGTTGGTAATGTGTTGTCGAAAAATTTTCCATCAAACTGATCGGGAAATTTTAAATTGGTGCTGTTGATTCGTTTATTGATCCATCCGGCATTAAAACCAACT
>DATHPY010000689.1:0-3582 GCA_035483315.1 Puia sp.
GCCATTGCTTTCTTGAATCAATCGCCATGCGATCATCAACATCACAAAGCGCGGCAATATTATCTGAACCATTATTATAAGCAAGCGGAAGATTCACTCTTGCTTTACCGCCGCAACCAATTCCTGCGATATTGAGTTTATCGCTTGGGGGAATAAATCCTCTTCCCAAAACATGGCGCGGAACAATAAAAAAACTTCCCGCGGCGAGAGATGAATTGCGAAGGAATTTTCTGCGGGAAAAAGCGGCCGATTTTTTTGACATATTCATTACCGTTAGAAGTTAGAAAAATTATACCAATGAAGCCTGGAGTGTTATTTTTGCATTTAATACTTTGCTGACCGGGCAATTTGCTTTTGCAGTTTCAGCGCTTTCCAAAAATTTTTCTTCTGTGATCCCCGGAACTTTTCCTTTTAAGACTAATTCAGAAGAAGTGATCACCCCACTTTCGATAGTAACGGTTGATGTTACTTCCAATGAATCCGCGACAAAATTTGATTTCTGCAATTCAAAACTAAGCGCCATAGCAAAACAACCGGAGTGCGCGGCTGCTATTAATTCTTCGGGGTTTGTGCCAACTCCTTCTTCAAACCGTGATTTGTATGAGTATTGTGTTTTGTTCAGCGTAGTGCTTTGTGTGGTTAAGTTTCCGCTTCCTTCTTTTCCTGAGCCGTTCCAAACGGCAGTTGCTGTACGTTTCATGTAATTTGTATTTTTGATTTGATTAAAACTTTTGCAATGATAATATCGTGGGATGATTTTGACAAAATTGATATCAGAGCCGGAACAATAATTGAAGTTAATGATTTTCCGAAAGCTAAAAAACCAAGTTACCAACTGAGTATTGATTTTGGTGAATTGGGAATAAAAAGATCATCGGCTCAAATAACGGATCTGTATAAAAAAGAAGAGCTTACCGGCCGGCAGGTAATTGCTGTAATTAATTTTGTGCCAAAACAAATCGCGAACTTTTTTAGTGAGTGTCTTGTTCTTGGTGTGTACACTGATAAAAAAGAAGTAGTTTTATTGCAACCACAGCAACTGGTTACCAATGGCTCGAAAATAGGTTGAGGAATTTGCTAAATTGTTGAATTGTTAATGATAACATTGTGTCGGGTTTCAACTTTCAACCATTCAATAATGTAACAATTCAACCATCGAACAATTAAATACAAGAATTAAACCCAGAATGAACATACAACCGGATTTTTTTTCAACATATTATCAATCGCCTGTAGGATTATTAAAAATTACTGGTGCCGAAAATTTTATCAGCGAAATTCTTTTTATTGACAACATTGAAAAACCACAGGGTGATAATAAAAAGAAATTGCCGACAATAATCATTAATTGCATTGAACAACTGATTCAATATTTTAATGGTGAAAGAAGAGTTTTTGATTTTGCGCTGAACCAAAACGGCACCGAGTTTCAAAAAAGAGTATGGAATGAACTGCAGGGAATTCCATTTGGTAAAACCATCAGCTATCTTGAATTATCCAGAAGACTTGGTGATACAAAAGCAATTCGCGCGGCAGCATCTGCCAATGGAAAAAATAATATTGTTATTGTTGTTCCCTGTCACCGTGTTATTGGTTCAAAAAATGACCTGGTGGGATATGGAGGTGGAATATGGAGAAAGAAATGGCTGCTTGAGCATGAAGCAAAAATTGCTTATGGTGTGCAGACGCTTTTCTGATTCAATTGCCTGAACCGGGATTTTAACCTGATCTTTCTTATTCTACTGATAATTTTTTTGCCACAGAGTTACACAGAGAAAATCTGAGAGCCGCAGAGAATCGTTGGGATTGTTGGTTGCAAGCAAATTTTCCGGATCCGGATTTTAACCTGACTTTTTTATTCAACTGATTGTAATTTTTGCCCTGTCAGGTCTTATCACCTGGCATTATTTTGTACTTTACTAAATTTTTAGACAAGCATAGACGTTATAAATACTTTAAAATTCTACGTCAGGTGATAACACCTAACGCAGCTGCGAAGATCTTCAAGGGGCTTTGCAGTAAATCAATTTGGCCAAAATGAGGGTTTGGTAGTTACTACGCCGCCGCCATATCTGCAATCAGAACATTCCGGAGTTGAACTATTAATTCCGGCGGGAATTGAGTTTATCGGAGTAATTAATAAAGTGTCAGCAAAAGCGCCAATATCGCCTGGGCTAACCAGTGTAAGAAAACATTGCGGCGGATAATGAAGCCAGTAACTGAAATCATATCGGTTAATAAAAATTCTTTTTTGACTGACAGTTGAAGCCCCGATAAAACCGAGCACTGGTTCGGCAGGGTTTGTAATGCAATGGATATTGCCGGTAATTTGAGAAGGCTCCGGATCAAAAAGCGACCCTGTTAATTCGGTTGATGATTTTAAAGTTTGCCAAAAATTATACGCATCTGAAGTGATGGCAAATTGGCGAACATTGATGCTGTACAAAATAAAAAGTTGTTCCGACCCCATCGGAATAAATTGTATTGGTTGTTGATAAATTATATCCTGGCTGAGTTTTTCGGAAGTATTCACTATAATATTTGATGAGCTCTGCGTCTTCCAGCAATTGTAGACTTGATTTTGCGGTGGGCGTGTAATTAATTGTCCATTCACATATTCCAATTCAGAATTATAGTAAGACTGACGCTGCCATGTTTCAGTAAAATCCCAACGGTAATATCTAGCATTATTAGATGGATCGTGTGTGTTGAGGTAAATGGAAAGCCCAGTTGAATCAGCGTGCCAGGTCAACGTATCAATAGGCGGAGTTTGTTTTGGAATAATTGAATCAGAAATATATTCTTTGCCATTAGAAGTTACTATTTTAAGCTGATAAGTTTCGGCGAAATTGAGATTTAATTGCGAAGAAAAATAAATACCATTTCCTTCTTCCTGTAGCGGATAAGTATCCGAAGCGCTTCCAATAACTGTAAGTTGCGCACGCAGTTCCGGAATCAGTGAGTAAGTTGTATCGCTCAAACTTTTTGAACGACTGAGTGTAATAACTGTTGAATCATTTCCGATGTTCAAAAATCCATCAACCACCAAAAAACTATTATTACCGGCAACAGTTGGCTGAATATACGGTTGCCTGCAACTGATGGAAAGAAATAATAAAAGCAAAAGGAGATTATAAAAGAAAGAATTTTTCATAAACTCAAATTGGACAAGAATCAAGGTACAAGGTACAAGAAACAAGGCACAAGAAGTTATCTACGAATTTTAGTCTTGTGCCTTGTAACTTGTACCTTATTTCTTATTATTTCTTACCAAATATTTACGCGCAAACTATCTGCACGATACATTTTATCTCCGGGTTTTATTCCGAATGCTTCATAAAAATCCGGAACATTTACAACAGGTCCATTCACTCTTTCTTTTGCAGGCGCATGTACATCCGTCATTAGTTGAGAAGCTAAAACCTCTTTTCTTTCCTGGTAAAGCCAGCCATAAGCATATCCTAAAAAATACCGTTGTATTGGTGTGAGCCCGGAAATTTTTTCTCCTTTTTTATATGCATCGGTTTTTTTAAATGCATCTGCGCCGATCAATAAGCCACCAAGATCCGCAATGTTTTCTCA
>DATHPY010000690.1:0-3300 GCA_035483315.1 Puia sp.
CAATGAGGTTTCAGGCAAAGACAAAATGAAAGCCGGATGGACAGGTTATTTTCAATGGTTCCCTGATTACAAAATTGAGATAACAGACATTTTTGCCAACGGAGACACGCTTGCTGCTTTTGGTTTTGCAAGCGGAACATTTAAAGGAATAAAAACCGAAAAGAATGAAAACTACTGGCGGCTCCCGGCATCATGGAAAATTGTAGTGGAGGATAATAAGATCAAATTGTGGCAAGTGTATGCAGATACAAAAATTCCGTTTGATATTATTGGCAAAAACAAATGACCTGACCCAACAGAAAGGTTATACTCGAAAACTCAACCTAAGCATAAACGTTAGTTCAAACGAACAGAGGAATTAAGTCCAATTTATTATTCTGATCTTTTCCTGCCTGCCAGGTATGCAAGCGGAATACCGATACAAACAATGAGGATCAGGATTGCAATGATCGCACTGGTGAAATGAAGCGGAGATTTTGGTACTTGCGATAATGGCAAAACAAGAAACCGCATCACTGACCAAATAAAAATACCATAGAGAACGCCTGTAAACAATTTATTTTTTAAAATAGAAGGAAATTTTTTCGACAGCCAAAAGAAAAAAATTGCAAAAATGATCGCGATGATAAAATGAAAAATAAGACCACTCAAGATCATACTATTTTCTCCGTTGAACGCTTCATTTCCGAAAACTCCGCTGGCAATAAATGGTAAAATGACAACCGGATTTTTCCCCGTCTGAATAAAATATTGAATAAATGCGGCTGAAATATCCAGGCTTCCGGCGATTAATCCAGCAATCAATGCGTTTATTAAAAAAGTCTTTTTCATCTTACAAATTTCTTATTCTTAAAAAAAACTGCTATGAAAAGCTACAGAGCGTAAATAAATTTATTTATTTCTATTCATCTGTTTATTTCCATTCATCAAAATATCATCCTTATTTTAATCAATAAAAAAAATTTACTTTCGGTGCTGATTGAACATAAAATGAAATTTCCCGGAGCAACGATCAGAAAAGTTAATGTAACACGGTATATAACTCCGTTGCGTGAAGGCGGTTCTTTGCCCGCTATTGCAGAAGCGGACGATGGTTTTTTGTATGTTGTCAAATTTCGTGGAGCAGGACAAGGCCCCAAATCGCTGATCGCCGAATTGATCTCGGGAGAAATTGCCCGCGCACTCGGATTAAAAATTCCTGAAATTGTATTTGCGGATCTCGACCCCGCTTTTGGAAGAACTGAACCTGATGAGGAAATTCAGGACTTGCTCAAAGCGAGTACCGGAACAAATCTTGCGCTTCATTATCTTTCCGGTTCAATTATGTTTGATCCTGTGCTCACGGTTGTAAATGAGCAACTCGCTTCTGAAATAGTTTGGTTTGATACGTTTGTTGCCAACGTGGATCGCACTGTGCGTAACACCAATTTGCTAATCTGGTTTAAAGAACTCTGGTTGATAGATCATGGAGCATCACTGTACTATCATCACCATTGGGAAAATTTTATGGACAAAGCGACTGATCCATTTGTGCAAATCCGGGATCATGTGTTACTCTCACAGGCGAAGGAATTGGATGAAGCTGATAAAAAATTTCGTGAAAAATTAAATAGTGACGTTATTAATTCAATCGTTTCTTTGATTCCCGATGAATGGTTAGTCAATGATGACACTAACGAAACGCCACATGATAAGAAAATAATTTATCGCCAGTTTTTAGAAAAGAGGTTAGAAGAATCCGCGATTTTTGTAAATGAAGCAAAGCATGCAAGAGAAACATTTGTTTGAATATGCGGTCATCCGCCTGGTGCCACGCGTGGAGCGGGAAGAATTCCTGAACACGGGTGTGATATTATATTGCGCGCATGAAAATTTTTTGGGAGTGAAATTTTCCGTCAATAAAACCAAGATTGAAGCAATGGCTCCTGAACAAAACATCGAAGAAATTGAAAAGCGGCTGGAAATTTTTGATCAGATCTGTCGCGGAAATGAGGAAGGCGGTTCCATCGGTAAACTCCCGCTTGCTTCCCGGTTTCGCTGGCTAACGGCAACGCGCAGCACAATTGTTCAGGTGTCACCAGTCCATCCCGGACTATGCATAAACTCAGGCGAAACACTTGAAAAACTTTTTGAAGAATTGGTAGCGTGAAGGGATTAAGACGGATGCTAACATAGATATATAGCCGAAAATATAATCGCTCCTGGGCAAAAACAAATTTTGTAACGAATTTTTTCAAGCTTCTTCAAAAGTTTCTTTCACTTCAAACGAAGTGTTTTCCGTCCGGGTGTGCCCAAATTCTTTATAGCGTTTCCAGATCACTTCTGCATTCAATTCATCCACCAGTGTGCGGTCAATAATTTCATCTCCTTCCCAATAAGTAATATGATACACCACCTGCTTTTCCATATAACTGTTTTTGTAAACCGAAATTAACTCTTAATTTTAAAAACGACTGATGGTTAACGACAATCTTAAACCACATCTATGCAAAAATTCACTTTCAAACAAATTCTCATTGCCCTGACATTTATCATTTTACTTTATTTTCTTCATCCTTTGGAATACGGCAATTTTAAGATGAAGACAGTAATCTATCTATTTATCTGGATTAGCATTGCTGTAATTGTCATCAATGTTTTGCCCAAAAGAAGATCACTTATGAAAACTCTCGGAGTATCAATCGGAGTACTTGTTTATTTTTTTGCTACATGCTTTTTTGGATTCTCATTTCTATTTTGCAGATGGGAAAATCATGGAATTATCTACATCAACAAAAGTGATAACTCAATTAAAATAATTTGCCGGACTTATGATTGTTACGGAACTGCGGAGGGTTGCGAGTTATTTAAGGCGCGACAACTAACAAAACACATTAAATGGGTTACGGAATTTAATGATGATCCAGTTGACACAACGAAATGGCGCAGGACTGATTTCAATTCTGATGAACTCAATCAATAGTAAATTCAATGAAAAAAGTAGAATTAAGAAATTACTTGTTTTAATAAATTTTTATTGAATAATTGTTATTGCTTTTGATTTAAACGGCAGTCATGGGCACGGATTAATTTTTGCAAATAAAGAAATACAATTTGAATTAGTAATTACCTTTATTTTTATTTTAAACACTTTGTTTATTGCTTTATACAGGAGCAAAAAAACGCGTTGAATAAATTTTTTTCAATTTTTTTCTTATTGTCTATGCTTTTTATCTTTTGTTTTTTGTATGTTCTATTATTTATTAGTGATTTTAATTTAAAAATAATTTTATCCCTACTTTTAGCATACCCGATTTATTT
>DATHPY010000691.1:0-9205 GCA_035483315.1 Puia sp.
ATGATAAAAGCCCGCTGATCGGTTTTAGTTATGACGACATGAGAACTGCGGATGTTGAATTGTACGTATTGGTGCGGGGTTTTGATGATGTGTTTTCGTCAATAGTTCAGCAACGCACATCGTATGTTTATAGCGAAATACTTTTCGACAGAAAATTTGTTCCTATGTATCATGAGAGCGAAGACGGCAAAACCACCATTCTTGAATTACAAAAATTACATGATCATGTAAAGGTTGAAGGTGTAAGGCACAAGATGGAAGGTGCAGAAGAAACAGGCAACAAGGTACAAGTTTGAATCTCTGGTCTTGTCTCTTGATTCTTGCTCCTTGTTCCTTGATTCTCATTTCTTGTCTCTTGTTTTCTTGTTCCTTGATTCTTCTTTTCTTATTCCCCGTATCTTGCATAAAAAAATTACGTGTCAAAAAGATATTTATTTACAGCATTACTGATCTGCATTTTTATTTCAGCAAGCGCACAACAACGCGTCAGCAATTTTGATAAAGGCTGGCGTTTTAATTTAGGCGAAGTTTCCGACGCGCAGGAAACCTCGTACAACGATAATAGTTGGCGTCAATTATCTCTCCCGCACGATTGGAGCATTGAAGGAAAATTTGATAAGGACAATCCTTCCACACAATCCGGCGGCGCATTGCCCGGCGGTATTGGCTGGTATAGAAAAACTTTTTCTTTACCATTGTCAGAAAAAAATAAAAATATTTTTATTGACTTTGACGGAGTTTACCGCAACAGCAAAGTATGGATCAACGGGCATTATCTCGGAGTAAGACCAAACGGATATATTTCATTTCGCTATGACCTCACTCCTTACCTGAAATTTGGAAATGAAAAAAACATTATTGCAGTCAGAGTTGACAATTCAGATCAGCCAAACTCGCGCTGGTATTCAGGTTCGGGCATTTACAGGAATGTGTGGTTAGTGAAAACGAATAAAATTTTTGTCGATCATTGGGGAACTTATATCACCACTCCGCAAGTAAGTGAACAATTGGTAACAGTTCACATACAAACCGTGATCAACAATTCTTCATCCAATCAAATAAAAAAAATAACTCTTGAGAATATCATTTATAATGAACAAGGAAACCAGGTTACAAAAAAAACTTCCGAAATAACCGCAAATGGTAAGATCATTTCCGGTTCCGAAGATTTCTCTATCACGAATCCAATATTATGGTCAATCGAGCATCCTTATTTATACAAAGCCGTTACAAAAATTATTGTTGATGGAAAAGTTGAAGATGAATACTCCACAACATTTGGCATTCGCTATTTTGATTTTGATGCCGACAAAGGTTTTTTATTAAATGGAAAGCACATAAAAATTTTCGGTGTTTGCGATCACCACGATCTTGGTTGTTTCGGAACGGCAATTAATAAAAGAGCACTCGAACGTCAATTAGAAATTTTAAAAAGCATGGGCATTAATGGAATCCGGACATCGCACAATCCGCCGGCGCCGGAGCTTTTGGATCTTTGTGATAAGATGGGTTTTATTGTAATGGACGAAGCATTTGACATGTGGAAGAAACCAAAATCGAAATACGATTATCATTTGTATTGGGATGAATGGCATAAAAAAGATCTGGAAGATCAAATACTTCGCGACAGAAATCATCCTTCCATTTTTATATGGAGTATTGGCAATGAAATTCCTGAACAATGGGCTGGGAAAAATGGAGAAGATAGTTCAGGAACTGTCATTGCAAGAGAGTTAGCAAACATTGTAAAATCGCTCGACGCAACAAGGCCAATTACTTCCGCGCTTGATCACCCCGATCCTAAAAATGCAATTTATGTTTCGGGTATATTAGATCTTGTAGGTTTTAATTATCATCATCAACTTTTTGGTGACTTTCAA
Source organism: Puia sp. (assembly GCA_035483315.1). Taxonomy (GTDB): domain Bacteria; phylum Bacteroidota; class Bacteroidia; order Chitinophagales; family Chitinophagaceae; genus Puia. The sequence continues at coordinate 1,881 of DATHPY010000691.1, forward strand.
AAAAATTTTCCGGGAAAAAAATTTATTTGTACAGAATCTGTTTCTGCACTTGAAACTCGCGGACATTATGATATGCCTTCTGATAGCATTCGCCGTTGGCCGGAACGTTGGGATAAACCTTTTAAAGAAGGCAATCCTGATCTCACTTGTTCTTCTTATGATAATTGTTCCGCGCCCTGGGGTTCAACACACGAAGAAACCATGAAAGCATTATTGAAATATGATTTTGCAAGTGGCATGTTCATCTGGACAGGCTTTGATTATATCGGTGAGCCAACTCCTTATCCGTGGCCAGCACGGAGTTCGTACTTCGGAATTGTAGACCTGGCGGGCTTTCCAAAGGATTCTTATTATTTGTATCAAAGTATTTGCACGGATAAACCGGTGCTACATATTTTCCCGCATTGGAATTGGAAAGCAGGTGACACGGTTGATGTGTGGGCTTATTATAATCATGCCGATGAAGTGGAATTATTTTTAAATGGAAAATCTTTGGGTGCAAAGAAAAAAATGGGTGATGATCTGCATGTGTGGTGGCGGGTTGTTTATGAACCGGGAGTATTAAAAGCGGTTTCCAGGAAAGATGGAAAAGTTGTGTTGACAAAAGAAATAAAAACTGCAGGCAAACCGGCAAAAATTATTTTAACAGCCGACAGAAAAAATATAAAAGCAGGTGGAAGTGATCTATCTTTTGTTACTGTAAAAATTGTTGATGCAAATGGCAACGCGGTTCCTGATGCAGATAATGATGTGCAATTTTCAGTTACAGGAAATGGCGCAATTGCCGGCGTTGATAACGGAAGTGAAACAAGTATGGAATCCTTTAAAGCAAATCACCGCAAAGCTTTTAATGGTTTGTGTTTGGTGGTTGTAAGATCAAATGAAACGGCGGGTGCAATTAATATTTCGGCAAGCTTAAACGGACTTTCATCATCATCAATTATAGTGAACAGCAGTAACTAAAATCAGCGTTCTATATAATAAATAGGCAAACTTCGCACCAACAACTATATATTCAGCAAAATAGTAAAAGTTGTTCCTTTATTCAACTCACTATTTACCTGAATTTTGCCTTTGTGATTTAAAATAATATTCTGCGTGTTGGTTAATCCCAAACCATTACCGTCGCTTTTGGAAGTAAAATACGGATCAAAAATTTTGGACAGCGTTTCTTTATTCATTCCTTTTCCGTTATCGGAAATATTAATGAAGCAAATATTATTTTTCATGTTTGTTTCGAGCACAAGTTTCCCGCCGGCTCCATCCATTGATTCAATGGCATTGACAATGATATTCAGGAATGCAATTTTGATTCGTTCCCCATCGACTTTTACCGGTGGAATGTTATAGCCATATTTTTTTTCGATAGAAATTTTATTTAGCTGCGCCCTGTCTGCGGCAAAATGCAAGGTTTCATCAAGCAATTCATTGATGTCGGCAACTTCATAATTCAGTTCAGAAAATTTTGTTGCGTTAAGCAGATCGGTAATAAGATAATTTATGCGCGTTGAATTTCGCTGAATGACATCAAGAAAATATTTTTTGTCTTCTCCGTTAACATCATCACCGGATAGTTGGTCGGCTGATAAATTAATATTGGTGAGTGGATTTCTTATTTCATGCGCAATAACGCGCGCAATTCTTCCGGTACTCGCAAATTTTTCTATGCTGCGCAACTCAACCAATTCTTCATTGGCGGAATTTAATTCATTGATTCCTTTTTCCAGTTGTGTATGATAATCTTCCGCCTGCAACGTGGCTTTTCGCTTAGCCATGTTCTCAACTACATAAGTAAAAACAGAATAACCTAAAAGCAAAACGGAAATCAATAATGACGCTGCGATAATTACATACAAACCTTTATTTGAAGAAGAAACTTCAGCAGTTCTTTTATTGAGTGAATCGTTCTCATGATTTTCCATATACCCGATAACGTTACGGATTGAGTCCATCAGCTTTTTACTTTCATAAGCGGAAGCGCGGATAAAATCATTCACTTCAAGATGCGAGTTACGTAAAGTGTCAAGTTGCACATTAATAAGCGCAAACTTTTTTTCAAGCAGATTTTTTAAAACCAATGCACGTTGCGTTTCAGTGGAACTGTCGGCTATTGATTTATTCAGATCATCGTAAACAGAATCAACTCTGCGCTTGCTCGGGTAATAAGGCAATAAGAATTTTTCATCCTTCATCATTATCAATCCGCGCAAACCAATTTCTGAATCTTTGAGATAAGAAGCGAGCAACTCGAGTTTATTAATAACCTCGCGCGTATGACTAACTTGCTGATTTAATTTTTTTAATTGAAGAACCGCAGCAATAGTAAAGATGTATGAAAAAAGAAGCAGCAGAAATGCCACCAGGTAACCATTCCGGATCTTCCCTGAAAATTTGAGCGCCATAACAGTTAAATATAACCGGGTTGAAAATTACGGAAAATTTCAGTAGCCTCATAGTGCGGTCAATGCAAATAAAATATGACCAGGAAAAAAAAATTTCGCTTTAACTTCAAGCTCCAATTGCAAAAACATGAAAAGACTTTTTTTCGCTGCATTCTGGATTACTTTAATTAATATTTCTCTTGCGCAATCAGCAAATAATGAAATAGAAAGATGGAAAAAAGAAGTAACGCAGGTTACTATCATCCGCGACAATTGGGGAATTCCACATGTGTATGGAAAAACAGACGCAGATGCGGTCTTCGGTTTATTATATGCGCAATGTGAAGATGATTTTAAAAGAGTGGAAAAAAATTATATTGAAAAACTCGGGCGGCTTGCAGAAATAAATGGAGAAAAAGATCTTTATAATGATCTGCTGATTCGCCTGGTTATTGATTCAGCCGATGCGATTAAAGATTATAATAATTCGCCAAAATGGTTGAAAAAATTGTGCAATGCCTTTGCTGATGGCGTAAATTATTTTTTATACAAACACCCGGAAATAAAACCTGGATTGCTGAATCATTTTGAACCGTGGTATCCGTTGTTGTGGACGGATGGAAGCATAGGCGCAATAAGCACTGCAGGAATTAATACGAATGATCTGAAAAATTTCTATGGCGGCGAAAATCAAACCACTAAAATCTTACCAATAAATTTTGATGAAGATTTAACCGGCTCAAATGGTTTTGCATTTGAGCCTGCTATTACGGCATCTCATCACGCCATATTATATATTAACCCGCATGTAACTTTTTATTTTCGCCCGGAAGTACATATCATCAGCGAAGAAGGATTGAATGTTTATGGCGCAGTAACCTGGGGACAATTTTTTGTTTACCAGGGTTTCAATGAACATTGCGCATGGATGCACACGTCAAGCGAAGTGGATGCTTCAGATTCTTATATAGAAAAAGTAAGTAAGCAAAACGGGAAATTTGTTTATGAATATGAGCAGAAATTAAAACCGGTTACTGAAAAAAATATTATTATCAATTATAAAGAAGGCGATCAGATCAAATCAAAAAAAATCACAGCATACTTTACGCACCACGGTCCAATCATGGCAAAACAAAATGAACATTGGATAAGCGTTCGTTCCCACAACCGTTCCTTAAATGGATTGATGCAATGCTGGCTTCGTAATAAAACAAAAAGTTTTGATGATTTTAAAAAAGTGCTCGACCTGCGCGGCAACACGTCAAACAATACCGTGTATGCAGATGCAGAAGGAAACATCGCTTACTGGCACGGAAATTTTATTCCGATAAGAGATACAAAATTTAATTGGGCTGAACCGGTTGATGGAAGCATCGCCGCAACTGAATGGAAAGGCGTTCATTCAATTGATCAGATCATTCATGTTTACAATCCGCCGAATGGATGGTTGCAAAATTGTAACTCCAATCCTTTTTCTGTCGCGGGAAAAAACAGCCCGAAAAAAGAAGACTATCCGCATTATATGGCGCCTGACGGAGAAAATTTTCGTGCAATTAATGCTGTAAGAATTTTGAGCGAAGAAAAAAATTACACCATTGATAAAGTGATCGCAAAAGGATATGACACCTATCTTGCTGCGTTTGAAAAATTAATTCCCGCTCTTGTTACAGCTTTTGAAAGTTTAAAACCGGATGACAGTTTATATTCTTTATTAAAAGAACCTGTACTCATTTTAAAAAACTGGGATAAACGTTCCGGAGAAAATTCAGTTTCTACAAATCTCGCTGTTGAATGGGGGCAAAAGTTATCGCCTTTCATCATGCACATCAACGATGCGGATGCAACTGACCAGCCAACAAAAACAGAAAAATTTGCAGCGCACGCAACACCACCACAACTTTTATATCCATTATCAGAGGCAATAAACGCGATGAAAAAAAGATGGGGAAAATGGGATGTTCCGTGGGGTGAGGTCAATCGCTACCAAAGAATTTCCGGAGCCATAAATGAAAAATTTGATGATGAGCAACCAGGCATTCCAGTTGGATTTGTTTCATCGTTTTGGGGACAGATCCCATCTTATGCAAGCGCATTTTTTCCGGGCACAAAAAAAAGATATGGAATAAGTGGCAACAGTTTTATTTGTGTTATTGAATTTGGTAAAAAGATAAAAGCGCGTTCTTTGCTTGCTGGTGGCGAAAGCGGAGATCCTTCATCAAAACATTTTAGCGACCAGGCTTTGATGTACACGAAAGGCGAATTTAAAAATGTACTTTTTTATAAAGAAGATGTGATGCAGCATGTAGAAAAAAAATATCATCCCGGAGAATAAAAAGAATTGATTATTAAAATAAGTTTCAGAATTAATGAATATTTAATCACCAAAGCACGCATCGCACTTCTGACTTCACACTTCTTACTTATCTTTAAAATGTGATTACATATTTAAAAGCACAGGCTACGGCAATTATTGGTTCTATAATTGATTTTCTTATTACTATATTTCTTGTTGAAGCATTTAGTGCAACTTATGTTCCCGCAAATTTAGCAGGCAATATCTGCGGCGCAGTCACGCAATTTTTTTTGGCAAGAACCTGGGCTTTTAATGCTGAAAATGGAAAAATTTCTTCACAGATTTTCAGATATATTATTTCGTGGGTTGGCTTTCTTTTACTTTCTGCGGGCGGCGTTTATTCTCTCACTCATTTTGTACAGTTAAATTATATCGTTGCCAAAACGATTACTTCGGTTTTTCTCGGACTTACTTACAATTATGTTATGCAGAAAAAATTTGTTTTTGCAAAACAGAAAACCACGATTTAATTTCTTATAAAAGAAACCGCAGCGTTTTTGTATTTGGGATTGTCAACCTGCTCCTGCAGGTGGCGGAAAGATTCATAAGGACCTTTTTCCGCAAAATTATTCAGAAGCCAAGCAGGAATAGAACCGCCTGGATCAATTTCGAGATAGTATTCAATACGAAGAGAATTGGTGTTGATTGGAATTACTTTCCAGCTTTCATTTGAAACAGGAACGCGAACGATGCCTTTTTTAGCTGGAATGTAATTGGGGATATTAATGGCTGAGATGTTCATTATTTTAGTAGCAGAATCCTGTGTAATTTTTAAATGAACAACGAGATCCCGATCGCTCGCGGGAAATGGTGAATCCACTACTTCATAAAAATAGAGTTCATTATCTGCCATTTTTTTCAATACATAAGAGGTTTTTACATTGTACACCCAATGTGAGTGATTGGGAACATCAAGCAACAGCGCAACAAGCCATGATGGTTTTGCCTGAATGGTCATTTCAACTTTTATTTCATTAAAGGAAGAATGCTCATTGGTGCGCATGTATATTTTTATTCCGGATTGTTCTTTTTTCAATCGCCAGTCATTTTGAGCATTTGCAGAAATGCTGAAAACTGTTACAAAAAAAATCAGCGCATTTATTTTTCTCAATAAGAGCATTAATAAAAATTATCCAGGATTGTTTTGCAAAAATATTCAATAACCCTTACATCAAATCGCTAACCATATTCGCATGTAAAGCGTAACTCAAAGTTAATGTTTGCATAAGGTTCTGTTTATTTTGATTATAGATTTTTGTAAAACCACAAAAATGAAAATACCTCTGTTTATCGTTGCAATATTTATTTATTGCAGCACCTCCGCACAAAGTTCACTGAAAACTAAAAATGTTTTTATTATCACCACCGACGGATTTCGCTGGCAGGAACTATTTTCCGGCGCTGATTCCGCAATCATCAACAACACGGATTATGTTCAGGATACTTCCTTAATAAAAGAGCAATATTGGGATGAAAATGTTGAAGAACGCAGGAAAAAACTTATGCCTTTCTTTTGGACTGTAATTGCAAAAAAGGGGCAATTGTATGGCAACCGCACAGAAAACAGCGAAGTCAATGTAAAAAATATTTTCAAAATTTCTTACCCAGGGTATAATGAAATTCTTACCGGTTATGCTGATCCGTTATTCATTCCAAATTTGCGGATAAACAATCGGAACAAAAACGTTCTCGAATTTTTCAATTCACAAAATGAATTCAACGGCAAAGTAGTAGCATTCACTTCCTGGAATATGTTCCCGAATATTTTAAACATCAAACGAAGTAAAATCAATATTAATAGCGGCTATGATTCTGCAATTGACAACGGCGATGAGATCAACGAAAAAATAAATGAAGTGCAAAACCAAATTGCGCAAAAAACCCATACACGATATGATGTGCTTACATCCGTGTCCGCAAAAGAATATATCAATCATAATCATCCGCGCCTTGTTTTTTTAAGTTTTGGAGAAACAGATGAATTCGCACATCAAAATAAATACGATAAATATTTGCAGCAGGCAAACAGCTTTGATAAAATGGTTGCTGATCTTTGGTATATGATCCAAACCGATCCATTTTATAAAGACAATACAACTTTTATTATTACTACAGATCACGGCAGAGGGCAAAAAACCGAATCCTGGCACGGACATAATTGTTTTACAAAAGGCTCCGGTGAAATTTGGCTTGCGATGATAGGACCGGATATTGCACCACTCGGAGAAATGCATGACGCACAAAAAATTTATCAAAACCAGATCGCATCAACTGCTGCGATGTTAATGGGTGAAGATTTTAAAACATCACACAAAACGGGCAAAGCGCTGGCTTTACCAGTCAATCCGCAAAACACTAATGAAGTTGCAGCAAGTGTTTCAACGAGGTAATTTATTTTAAAAAACAGTTGGCTGATGAGAACGCCGAAGTTGTTTAAATAATAACTATCGGAGATGCATAATCGAAAATAAGTCAACTACTATTTTTAATATTCGCTTCAGCGCATTACAGGCAGCACAATTGATGATGCATTGGTTGCATCATGATAGATCCTGATCGCCGCTTTTTGAAAATCCTGGTCGGTACAGGTA
>DATHPY010000692.1:0-7165 GCA_035483315.1 Puia sp.
ACTGTATCCTTTTTTCAACTCATTTAAGAAAACTTCGTCTGCTGCGATCTGTTGTATCAAATATTTGATCTGGGTTTTCTTTTGCCTGAACCATTCAGAAAATGTTTGCGCTTGTAAAAAATGTACAGAACTCAAAAGCGTAATCGTGATTAAGATTTTTTTCATTGTATACCGTATAATTGTTTTACTGATCGTGTATCATTATTCTCCGCAGCTCTTTGCAAACTCAGCTGAATATTCTGCGCATTAAATTGCTTGAGGTCATTATAATTTTTTTGCATTCCGGAATTTGCATTGCCTATAATTTTCAGTCGCTCTCCGTCGCTCATTTGTGTGACGAGTGCATTTACTACCAGAAGTGCCTGCTCAACATTTTTTAGGCTTTCGTTAATAATCCCCGAATAAACAGTATACATCCAGGTGATCTCAGAAGCAGAAAAATTTTTGTCTTGTTTGAAAAGTGCATAAGCTGAATTATATTCCCTAAGAATTTTTGCCTGGAGAGATATGATATTTTTTACTTTATCATAATCGCTGATCACTTGTTTTACCTGCCAGAGCTCATTATAATATTCCTGGTAGAGATCTTTTTGCTTTTGCACCCAATCCGAAATTTCATCGAGCTTCAGTTTGGTCATCACATTCTCGATTTCTTTCTGTGCATTCTGCAGCCAGATCGTTTGGGTTTGTAATCGCTGAATTTTTAAATCAATTGCTTTGATCACTTTAGTGACCCCTGCAGCAATAATGCTGCCTATGTCAATTCCTTGTGCATCCGAATGTTTTGTAAAACTTACGATGCATATGATTAGTATAATTACCTTCTTTGTCATGCGAAAAACATTTTTTAAAAGTGTCTGAAAAATGAAACACTATTTATCTATTAACTCCGTTAACCTGTCCAATCCGTACACTATCAACTTCAGGCATTTCAGATTAGTTTCTGAGATGCCTTTTTATTAAGAACTTGTTGAAAACTCTTCCGATCATTTTTTTTGCATTCAATTATTTTTGTCTCGTCAATCTATTATCAAAAGAGCATTTCTGTACCCATCATGTGACTGGCATTTCCGCCGCGAGCGCTGAAATGCCTTTTTCAATTCCGCCATATTTTTTGGCATATTCCGTCACTTTCATTTTTTCTTTTTCTTCAGTTGTGTAGGCTAAATATTCTTCTGGTGAAACTTCTGTCCTATATACCCGCGATAATGTTCCACCGAGAGAAATAAAAACTTCCTTATATTTTTTTGTTGGATCGTTTGCCTTGTTGATTGAAAGCACGAGCGCTTTTTCTTTTTCCGTCAAGCCTAATAGTTCTTGTATCTGGTCAAATTTGTTTTGAAATTTAGATTGATCGAGCAATATTTTGCAATCGGAATTATTGATGATTGCTTGTTTCACAACCGGAGAAGAAATAATATCTTCCACATCCTGCGTGACCACAATTGCTTCCCCAAAAAATTTTCGCACAGTTTTAAATAGATATTTGATATATTCTGCCATGCCTTCTTTGGCGATAGCTTTCCAGGCTTCTTCAATCAGGATTGTTTTGCGAACTCCTTTTAGTTTTCGCATCTTGGAAATAAATACTTCCATAATGATAAGTGTAACGACCGGAAAAAGTATCGGATGATCTTTGATGTTGTCCAGTTCAAATACGATGAATCGTTGTTGCAGCAGATCAAGATTTTCACTGGCGTTTAGCAGGTAATCAAACTCACCACCTTTGTAGTAGGGCCTAAGTACATAGAGAAAGTTCGATACATCAAAATCCTTTTCTTTTACCTTATCATCTTGCAGGGTCCGAACAAAATCATCTTTTAAAAATTCATAAAAGCTATCAAAGCAGGGAAAAATTTTATCGTTGTTTTTTAATTTTTCATAATAGAGTTGAAGTGCGTTAGACAGTGCTACGTATTCGGAGCGGTTAAATGTTTCATTGTCTTTTTTCCAGAGTGCAAGCAGTAATGTTTTTATACTTTCTTTTTTTTCTGTGTCAAGACTGTCACCCACAACTATGTGAAATGGATTGAATGTAATTGGTTTTGTTTCCGAGTAGGTGAAATAATATCCATTTAGCAGACGGCATAATCCTTCATATGAATGACCGACATCCACAAGTACTATATGGGTTCCCTGCTCATAATAAGAGCGAAGCATATGGTTGGTGAAAAAACTTTTTCCGCTGCCGGTAGGACCAAGAATGAATTTATTTCTGTTGGTGATGATTCCTTTTTTCACAGGCTCGTCAGAAATGTCAACGTGGATAGGCCTGCCCGTTAGTCGGTCACCGAGCCTGATTCCGATCGGACTTATTGAGGAACGATAATTTGATTCAAGATTAAAAAAGCAGGTAGCCTGTTGGGCAAATGTGTCGAAACAGTCGTTCATCGGAAAATCCGCTTCATTCCCCGGTATACCCGCCCAGTGGATCTGCGGCGCTCCATCCAGTTCCTGCTTGGGAACCGCGTCCATCCGGGCGAGTGCTGAAGATACCAGGTTCCGCAAGTCCTTAAGCTCTTGTTTATTTTCTGTCCATACCAAAATATTAAAATGTGCTTTCACGGGCATCCGTTGTTCCTCAATGGCTTCATTTAAAAAATCGTTGGTTGCATCACGGGCAATGCCATTTTCCCGTGAGTATGCGGAAAGAGATTGCAGCCGAAGTCTTTTACTTTCTAATCTTTTGATTGTTTTTTGACCATCCTCAATAAAGATGTACTGATTATAGATGTGATTACATGCAAGTAATTGTCCCAGCTCTGAAGCGAAGCCAATCGAGAATTTAGTTTTATCGGTGGAATATTTATCATAATTAATTCTTGATCCGCAAAGGGAAGGAAGATCTGTCGGGCTGGAAATGGAATAAAGTTGGCAATAATTATTTCCAACACGGATGCCATCTGAAAATGAAATGTCTTTTATCATGAGTGCATCACTATCCAGCAGGAAACAATATTTTTCAATCACCCCTGCCCTGTCAGCAATGCTACCAAGCTCTGCATTTTTTAGTCTGTGCATCTTTACAAATCCACTGTCTTCCATAATGCGTGTGAACTGCCCGGCGCTGTCAAAAAATTCCTGCATCAGGTTTGAATCCAATGTTTCTTCGGGTACGATGGATCTTCTTAAAAGATTAGAGACTGAAGAAGATGAGAGTTTTCTTTTTGCCGGTTTTTTAGTAAGATAAATTTGACAATGATGATCAAGATAAGGGCGCTCATTAAAAAATCGTTCACTGCTTCTGGTAAGAAAACTGTTGTCCTCTTTTGAAAAATCGGCAGCATATTTATTTTCTGTAAACCAATCCTGTTTATGAAATACTGAATGCCTGGAAAGAATTTTTATTGCTTTGATCCATATCTGATGAAAGGATTCATATTCTTCATTGGACATTGTAAATATCTCAGGCAGAATGACAGAAAAACCAATCGTTACTTCTCCCTGTTTAGAAAGTATCGCGTCATGTTCAATACCCAGAATTGGTAATATGTCACTCAGATTTCTTTCCATTGTTTTCATTGCTAAACTTGTGATAGAATTTTATTTTTCCCATCTTTTATTTTACTGCTGATCAACTTTATTTGTTTTTGGTCAAAGCCTGCGTTCTTATATAATTGGATGAGATCATTTTTTTGATTGTCTACTGAAGCTTCAAGTGACCTGTATTCTTTTTTGGAGAGCTCGGTTTGCATTTCTCTCAAGAGCATTTTTCCAATTCCATTGATACCATATTTTTTTTCTATAAAAAGTTCCTTTACTTCATAAATGACACCGCCATGATGCAAAACAATTTGTCCATGACAACTGATAAAACCGACAACAACATTAGATTTATCCACTGCGACCATATAAATATTCCTGGCATCTCCGATGCATATCCGATAATTGATCTCGAATGTTGCGATATCAAATAAAAAATCTTCTTTTTCACAAAGCAATTCGTAAATCTTTTTTGCGTCGTGATTTTTAGCTGATCTTATTTTTATTAAAGAATTCATAGGGCACAAAACAATTTTCTGTTGTAAGCTTTAATTGTTGATGGAATGCTACGTTTTGCAATTTTTTTCTTTAGCCCGTGCTCTCCATATTTATTACTTAGCCGAAATACAAATGTGAAAACAAAACCACCCGCAGATAAAATAATCCCAACACATGCGTAAGAATTTACGCCCGAGATATACAAAATGGCAAACAGGATCATCAGCACAATTATACCGCCGCCGAGATACCAGATGTACTGCGCTTTGAGACCCTTGAACTCGATCGCTTTATTAATACCTTTGTTGATTTTGTACACGCCGTTAGCCATCATTTTATCGTTTAATATCTAGTTATAGTCCGAAGAATGATTTGAGTACTGTTGCTACAATGACCAGGAATATGCAACTACCAAACCATGCTGCGGCAACTTTTCCGGTGTCATGGTCTCCGTGATTCCATTTCTGATAAACTTTTACAGCACCGATCAAACCAAGGATCGCACCTACTGCATACATGAGATTGGTACCTGCATCAAAGTATCCCCGAACCGTGGTATTAGCCTGGTTGATTCCTGCATTGCCATCAGCTGTTTGCGCAATAACTCTCATTTGACCAATTAGCGCAGATACTAACGTTAATGTATACCCTAAGTTCTTTCTCATAATTTTTTGGTTTTAGATTCTGTTTGTTTAAAAAAAACTCCATCCTTATTTCACCCACAGTCTATCCAGTTCCTGATCAGTGAAAAGAATGGAGCATTTATTTTTGGCTTCTGTAATGATGTAATTATTTACAGCGACCTGGAAAGCGGTTCCTTTTAACTTCTCCTGATTTTTTAATTTTAATTGAAGACCTGTGATCAATTCTTCGCGGTTCAACTTATTTCCAATTCCTGCCATGATCACAGAAAGCTCATCACGCAAATTTTGCGTCGTGATGAATAAGTCCTCATGATGTTGTTGGTTAATTTTGTCGACGCTGGGAGCGGGATTGTTTTTCTGAAATGGGGAATGAAGAAATTGACGGATTTCTCCGGGATAAAACATTATTCCTATAGTTACGTACCAAACCAAAAGAACAACTGCGATAAACGAAAAAAAATTTTCCCAGCTGATAGATGAAAGCATGATAATAATTTTATTTGCACTAAGAATCTGATGCAAATAAACTATGATTGTATACCTCTTTACAAGTCCAGAGGTCCCTGTACCCGGTGTTAATTGTTCAGAGTAAGTCCTTTATCGAAGCAAAGAATATTGAAGTTATTTTTGGAAAAATAATTGTAGCTGATTTGCGGCTTTATTTATTTTCTTACATTGTATCGGGATTAGTAATCTTTTTAACAACATGACCGAAGCGCCTCCGAAAATACTGTTTGATGATATTCAAGATCTGGGATTTAGTAAGACGCTAACCTCTATGCTCACAATTAATGGTTGCTCTACTCTTGAGTCTCTTCTGGTTAAACCAATGACTGATTGGTTTGATTTTTCCGGATTTTCGTACCACGCATTAAATGAACTCATGAATTTTTTGGAAAAAAATTCCCTGGAATCCTTTTTAAAAGACTAGCGACTCATTTGCGAAAAATTAATAAATATGTCATTTAAATATGCCCGCGAATTCAAAATAAGTATTCACGAAGTAGCGATGAATCAATGCATAATTCCTCAAAATCATTTTCATTGTTCTTATGATTTCGATAATATGATATTCACCTATAGGGTTCCCGCCACGCTATCGTCTAAATTTTTTTGGAAGATCCTATTAATTTTTATAACGTTTACTCAGCAATTTTTTTATATTAAGTATGGCGATCGTTTCATTTTCAACGTTTTTCCTAAATGTTATAGGCTTGATAACTAAGAACAATCACATTGTTCTTTAATATCGCCCAACCCTTTTATATATTTCCATCAATTTATCTTTAACAATTTCCAGATCTCTTTTTTCTGGTGAATACGACTTTGAACGCATGCTATCTGCTGAAATATTCTTTGTACGCGAAGTATTCAGATAAGGAGTGATTTGTTCAAAAACGGCGCGTTGAGAAATCGTCGAAATCATTCCTGCTTCCGTTGCCGCTCTGAAGAATATGCCGATCTGATCAACGGAAAGATTACAGGTCACTTGGGTTGCGTTGCTGAGTTTTTCTTTTGCATTTAGTGAACCTGGCATTTGCACAAGAGAAAGTTTCTTTTCGAGATAGAATAATTCTTCGGCAAACCAATTATTAAGTTGCATTTTGAGACTGGGGTGTTTGCTTTGCAAAGCGACGTCGGGTTTCACCTGCATCTGATTCAAAATTTTTATCGAAACTAACAGCTCATCTATTTTGTCGTTGACATCCTGGAGAAAATTAATAGTTGCGGAAAATTGATTGATCAAATGATTGACAAAAAACTTGTCATTATAATTGATATAGATCAAAACACGGTCAAGTGGCGAGTACCTATCAGGCAGTTGTTTTGAATCTATCATTTCCCGCAATTCTTTTATCATCACACTGCGGTACATAATATCTTTATACGTTACACCTGAGCCTGAATTTTCCGCAAACAAAATGATCGCTTCAATTATCTTTTGCAAAAAGGGAATGTCAATTTTATTTTCTGATAGTTCCTGATGTAGTTTTGATACATTATTTTTTATTTCTTCATTACAAAGCGAGAGATAAATAGCCGGAATTTTTTGTGAAGTATCAAAATATTTTGAAAACCGTTCTTCGATAAATTGAAGTAGTTGTAAAATGTTTTTATAAAAAGACTCGTAAAATTTTTCCTGTCGCTCATCTCTATTTTTCTTATTGGAAAATAAGGTGTCCAGTAAAGACGTCAGTTCAGATTGATAATTGCTGATGAACAGCTCAATTTCTTTTTCTTTATGGAGTGAAAAAACGGCTGAAATGATTTCCTTTTTTATTTTTTCAGTTTCTTCAGCGGTTTCATGAAGTATGCGAAGCCAGTCTTCAGCAGACAATATGATTTTGCTGTGTTTTTCATTGGTGACTGCATCCACCAACCCGCTGAGATGGTCGAGAAAATATTTCACAGTATAAGAATTGCGTAAGGTAGCGCAGGAGTAAGCAACAAAGGGTACAGAGAAAAAACTTTACTGAAATTAATTTTTAGTAGAGTGGCAATCGGACAAAAGTTGTAAGCAAACGGATTTTGAATTTTTA
>DATHPY010000693.1:0-3715 GCA_035483315.1 Puia sp.
GAAATCCCAGGAGCCGCTCGCAGGAAATAGCACACGGCGAAATAAAAACAAATGCCGACGGAAAATTTATCATCACGTTTGCAGCAATTCCTGATGTGTCAGTTAAAAAAGAATTAGAGCCTGTGTTTGAATATTCTGTCACAGCAGATGTTATTGATATAAATGGTGAAACGAGAAGCGGCGAAACACAAGTGCCCGTTGGATATAAAGCGCTGGATCTTTCTATCAGTCTTCCCTATGGAGAAAATATTCCGGCGGATAGTTTGAAAAATATTTTTATCAGGACAGAAAATCTTTCCGGAGAATTTGAACCATCAAAAGTTGATGTCACCATTTATAAATTAAGATCGCCGTACAGATTGATCAGAGAACGTTACTGGCAACAACCCGATCAGTTCGTGATGAGCAAAGAAGAATATCTGAAATATTTCCCTACTGATGAATATAACAATGAAACACAAAAAGAGGGCTGGGAAAAAACAGATAAAATTTTTGAGCGACTTGACAGTACAACAAAAAATGGTTTGTTCAATATAAATCAGTCAACGGTCAACAATCAACGACCAACCTTCTCTCCCGGCTGGTACTTAATAGAAGTAACTGCAAAAGACAAATACGGCGAAGATGTGAAGAACATAAAATACATCCAGCTTTATGATTCGAAAACAAATATGCCTGTAAACCCGCAGTATAACTGGGTTTCAGGCAATGGTCAAAATGTTGAACCGGGAAATAAAGCAATTGTAAATATTGGGTCTTCGGCAAATAATGTTTTTGTAATTGAACAGGAAAAGAGGTCAGGAGTTGGAAGTCAGAAGTTAGAAGATTCCGATCAGTACAAATTCATCTTGCTGAGTAATGAAAAAAGATTTGAGACAATTTCAATTACAGAATCAGATCGGGGTGGTGTTGGAATAAATTATGCGTTTGTAAAAGAAAATCGTTTTTATTCCCGTATAAATATTATTGAGGTTCCGTTGACGAATACAGACCTCAACATTAAATATGAAACTTACCGCGATAAAACTTTACCCGGCAGCGAAGAAAAATGGAAAGTAAAGATCAGCGGGACTGAAAAAGAAAAAATTGCCGGAGAAGTTTTGACAAGTATGTATGATGCATCGCTTGATCAATTCAAACCACAAAACTGGGATATACCCAACATGTATTCGAATATTTATTTTCGAACCAGTTGGAATGCTATCACTAATTTTTTTGCAATACGCTCGCAGCAAAAAGAATTGATGGATGGCAGGTATTATTATTTCGCACAAACTTATGATCAGCTTTTAAGTTTTTATCAAATATCACGACTGGGAATTAACGGCAAGGTTATGCCACAAGCGTTGGCAGGTAAAGTAGCTGGTGTGCAAGTAAGGGAAGATGACGAAAATGTAATTGTGGCTGCTTTTGGCATATCAAAAAAGAAAAAAGCAGCATACTCGACCACCACTATAAAAGAAAATGTTATCAATGAAAATACCGAATCAGATCAATCAGAAGTCCAGATCCGCAAAAACTTTTCCGAAACCGCTTTCTTCTTTCCTGATCTGAAAACAGATTCATCAGGCAATGTTGAATTTTCGTTCACCATGCCGGAAGCAGTTACACAATGGAAATGGATGACTTTTGCTCACACAAAAGATCTGGCGTTTGAATATTCAGAAAAAAATATTGTTACACAAAAACAATTAATGGTTCAACCAAATCTTCCACGTTTTTTACGTGAAGGAGATAAAATAGAATTGAGCGCCAAAATCGTTAACCTCACAGATTCTGAAATGACCGGGCAAACCGAATTGCAACTTTTTGACGCCACAACCAATGAGCCAGTTGATGGATTATTTATTAACCGCGAAGCCAATCAATATTTCACTGCCGAAGCAAAACAAAGTGTGGTGGTTAATTTTTCTATTGATGTTCCTTATCAATTTAATAAACCAATTACTTACCGAATTATAGCCAGAGCTAAGAATATCAGCGATGGCGAAGAAGCTGCATTGCTCATATTAAGTAACAGTATATTGGTAACGGAAACGCTTCCATTAAATATGCATGGTGCGGGAACAAAAAATTTCAAGTTCGAAAAATTGCTGCAAAGCGGAAACAGTGAAACACTGAATCATCATTTGCTTACTGTTGAGTTCACAGCAAACCCTACGTGGTACGCAGTTCAGGCTTTGCCGTATTTGATGGAATATCCTTACGAATGCGCCGAACAAACTTTCAATCGTTTTTATGCCAATGCGCTGGC
This sequence comes from Puia sp., assembly GCA_035483315.1. Classification (GTDB taxonomy): domain Bacteria; phylum Bacteroidota; class Bacteroidia; order Chitinophagales; family Chitinophagaceae; genus Puia. The sequence goes on from DATHPY010000693.1 coordinate 2,255, forward strand.
TTCAAAAATTGTTTCTGCTTCTCCGCGCATCAAACAAATATTTGAAAGGTGGCAAACTCCCCTCTCTGCGAGGAGAGGGGCTGGGGGTGAGGCAGACACATCAGCGCTTCTTTCCAATCTGCAAAAAAACCAGGAGTTAAGATCAGTATTGCTGGAAGAAACGCCGTGGGTTTTGGAAGCGAAAGATGAATCGCAACAGAAAAAAAATATCGCTTTGCTTTTTGATATGGTAAGAATGAATAGCGGGTTACAATCAGCATTAAACAAATTACAGGACATGCAATTGCCAGATGGTGGCTTTGCGTGGTTCAAAGGCGGTATGGATGACCGTTATATCACTCAATACATTTTAACAGGAATTGGTCATTTAAGAAAGATGAATGCATTGCCGGAATCTGCCAACGAAAAAGTAAATCAGTCTTTATCCAATGCAATTTCTTATCTCGACAAAAAAATAAAAGAAGATTATGATGATCTTTTAAAGAGCAAATCGAATCTTGCTGACGATCATCTTGATCATCTGCAAATTCAATATTTATACATGCGCAGTTTTTTTCCTGAATATTCAATTCCCGGAGAAACATTTAAAGCGATGAATTATTACAGAAAACAATCGCAGCAATTCTGGCTACAGCAAAATAAATATATGCAGGCGATGATCGGGTTATCATTATTCAGAACCGGCGATAACAAAACAGCAAAAGATATTCTTGCATCATTAAAACAAAATGCAATTATTAATGAAGAAATGGGAATGTACTGGAAAGAAAATGCAGCCGGCTATTACTGGTATCAATCACCTGTAGAAACAGAATCACTATTAATTGAAGCTTTTTCAGAAATTACGAAAGATGAAAAATCAGTTGATAATATGAAAACCTGGTTGCTCAAGCAAAAGCAAACACAAAACTGGAAAACCACCAAAGCGACTGCAGATGCGTGTTACGCGTTATTGATACAGGGAAATGATCTGGTTGCAGAAGAAAAAAACGTGAAAATTCGGTTAGGCAATACCGTTATATCTTCAGAAGACAATAAAACTGAAGCAGGTACCGGTTATTTCAAAAAAACAATTGACGGAAATTTTGTAAAACCTGAAATGGGAAATATTAATGTAACTGTTTCAATCTCCCCAAACCCCTCCAAAGGAGGGGCTTTAGCCGTCGCGTGGGGGGCCGTGTACTGGCAGTATTTTGAAAATCTTGATAAAATAACTCCATCAGCAACGCCACTACAGTTAAATAAAAAATTATTTATTGAAAAAAATACTGATCGCGGTACAGTATTGGAACCTGTTGAAGAAAATGCAACGTTAAAGATCGGCGACAAAATAAAAGTGAGAATTGAATTACGGGTTGATCGCGATATGGAATATGTACACATGAAAGATATGCGCGCATCCTGCATGGAGCCGGTAAATGTGTTGAGTGAATATAAATGGCAGGGCGGTCTAGGATATTA
>DATHPY010000694.1:0-5131 GCA_035483315.1 Puia sp.
ATTATGGATTCATCAATCAGAAAAATCTAACTTTTAAAAATGAATCTTTGCAACTTGGGTTAGCAACACCAAGCTTCAGTAATGGCGCAGCTTATGGAGATCTTGATGGAGATGGTGACCTGGATTTAGTGGTGAATAATGAAAATATGGAAGCGTTTGTTTACCGCAATATGACTTCAGAAAATTTGCACGCGCACTATCTCAAAGTAAAATTAAATGGCAAATCACCAAATACTTTTGGTATCGGTTCGCGCGTAACAATTTATACAAACGGAATGCAACAGGTTTTAGAACAAATGCCAACTCGCGGTTTTGAAAGCAGTGTTGAACCGGTTTTAAATTTCGGGCTCGATAAAAATACTAAAGTTGACAGTTTGATTGTGTGGTGGCCAAATATGAAAATGCAGATCCTGAAAAACATTCCATCAAACACAACAATTACATTAAATCAATCCGAGGCAACACTCCCCTTGAAATTGCCGGTTAAAAAAACAGAAACCCTTTTTGAAAATATAACTTCGTCTGCAATAACTGGAAATATAAATCACAAAGAAAATTATTTTAATGATTTTGATGCTGAAAGATTAATACCAAAAATGTTGTCAACAGAGGGACCCAAACTCGCAATTGGTGATGTTAATGGAGATGGCTTGCCCGATTTTTTTATGGGCAGTGCTAAAAATGACACAGCAAAATTATTTATTCAACAACCCGATGGACATTTTATTCAGCAACCTGAATATGTATTTGCATTTGATAAAGACAATGAAGATGTTGGCGCCACCTTTTTCGATGCAGATAATGATGGCGACCTCGACCTGGTAGTTGTTTCCGGCGGTAACCAGGATCAACCAGGCTCTCAAAATTTGCTTGCGCGATTATATATCAATGATGGCAAAGGAAATTTTACTCGCAGTTTTAATTGGCCATTGATTTCCATGAACGCATCCTGTGTGCGTGTAAATGATGTTGATGGAGATGGGTTGCAGGATGTTTTTATCGGTGGCAGAAGCATTCCCGGCGATTACGGACAAATTCCGGCAAGCGTTTTATTACATAATGATGGCAAAGGAAAATTTACTAATGTTACACAAAGTATGGCTCCCGATCTTTTGCATCTTGGCATGGTAACGGATGCTCAATGGGCGGATATTGACGGTGATGGGAAAAAAGAATTAATTGTAGTTGGCGATTGGATGCCTGTAACCATTCTTAAATATATCAACGGACAATTAAAAAAAATTGGCGAAATACCAAACTCATCCGGGTGGTGGAATTGTTTAACCGTAGCTGATATTAACGGTGATGGATACCCGGACTTAGTCGCAGGAAATTTTGGATTGAATTCACGCATCAGGGCAGACGTGAATCACCCGGCAAAATTATATGTTGGTGATTTTGATAAGAACGGTCAAAACGAATGTATTCCTGTTTATTATAAATCTGACGGTAAAGCATATCCGTATTATTTACGCGGCGATATGGTTGCCCAAATTCCGATGTTAAAAAAGAAATTTTTACGCTACGATGCTTATGCCGGAAAATCAATTGATGAAATTTTTAATAAAGATCAGTTGGCGCAGGCAAGCGTTCTTTCTGTTGAGCAAACACAAACGTGTGCATATATTAATGATGGCAAAGGAAATTTCACGCTTCAAAATTTTCCGACAATGGCACAACTATCTCCCGTATTCGGGATCGTTGTTACCGATCTGAATGGAGACGGAATAAAAGATATTTTTCTTGGCGGAAATTTTTTCGGACTTAAACCTGAGGTTGGTCGCTTTGATGCAAGCTATGGCACAACACTAATCGGCAATAGTAAACATCAGTTCACATATATTTCTCCGTCGGCAAGCGGCTTGTTTGTAAAAGGCGAAGTGCGCGATGCACAAATCATCAATGCAAAAAAAGAAGATTATATTATCGTTGCGCGCAATAATGATGCTTTGCAAATTTTTCGCAAAAGAAAATGAAACACTTTAAATTAAATATTTTTGATACCAGCATGTATTTTCAATAGCATCATCATCTCGCCAACATTTCATTTTGCATCGGGGGTTACAATAAAGAAAATTAAAACTAATTCAATCAATTTCTAACCTTTGAATTTTTCAAAAAAAAATATCATCAACACCAACAGTCTATTATTTTCAGTTTTTATATTTTCGTTGCAGATAATATTTTTTTCTTCTTGCAAAAATCATCAAACATTATTCACAAAACTTTCTCCAAAAGAAACCGGAATAGATTTCGTGAATAAAAATATTGACAGCGACTCACTGAACATTCTTGATTACCTGTATTATTATAACGGCGCCGGCGTTGCGGTTGGTGATATTAATAATGATGGGTTACCCGACATTTTTTTTGTTTCAAACACCGGCGGCAATAAATTATATCTCAATAAAGGCAACTGGCATTTTGAAGACATAACAGAAAAAGCCGGCGTGAAGGGAAATGCAGATTGGGCAACCGGTGTAACAATGGCGGATGTAAATGGAGATGGGTTGCTTGATATTTATGTTTGCGCTGTTTCCAATCACAGTCCTGCAAATAAAAATGAGCCACGCATTTATTTTACCAATTCGCATAATCAACTCTATATAAACAATGGTAACGGAACTTTCACTGAAGAAGCAAAACAGTGGGGCTTGGATATTCCGGGATATAATACGCAAGCCGTTTTTTTTGATTACGATAAAGACGGCGATCTCGATATGTTTTTGCTTCAGCATTCCATTCATCAAACGGATAATTATGGCGACACATCAGCCCGAAAAAAATATAGTTTGATCAGCGGCGGAAAATTATTTCGTAACGATGGTAATCATTTTACAGATGTTACAAAAAAATCCGGTATCATCAGCAGTTCGTTAGGATATGGATTGGGTGTTGGCGTTGCCGATTTAAATAATGATGGCTTTGATGACATTTATGTGAGTAATGATTTTCATGAAAATGATTATTATTATGTGAACCAGGGGAACGGCACATTTAAAGAAATGAATAAAGAAGCGTTCGGACATGAATCGAAATTTTCCATGGGAAATGATATTGCAGATATTAATAACGATGGCTGGCCCGATATCATAACGCTCGATATGCTTCCCGAAGATGAAACTGTTTTAAAATCTTCTGTCAGCGATGAATCGTTGGATAATTATAATCAAAGAATAAGAGCAGGATATAATTACCAATACTCCCGAAATTGTTTGCAATTAAATACAGGAAGAGGAAAAAAATTTTCGGATATCGCTTTGTACAGCGGAGTTGCCGCAACGGATTGGAGCTGGAGTCCGTTGATTGCTGATTTTAATTTAGATGGTGTCAATGATATTTTTATTTCAAACGGAATTAAAAACAGATTGAATGATCTTGATTACGAAAAATTTATTTCAAGTATGAATGTCAAAGTGGCGATGTCGGGAACAAGAGTATTTGATAAACAAATTTTAGAACATCAGCCGCCCGGCGCCTGGCATAATTATATTTTTGAAGGAAATGAAAATTTAAAATTCACGGATCGTTCAACCGATTGGGGTTTTTCTGATACAACTTTATCACAAGGTGCAGCTTATGCAGATCTTGATAATGATGGCGCACTCGATATTATCACTAACGATATGAATGCTCCGGCAGGAATTTACAAAAATAATATTCGTCAAAAAGATACATCAGCACATTTTTTAAATGTTCAGGTAAAATATAAAGCGCCCAATTTTTTTGCAACAGGTTCAAAAATATTTTTGTTTGATAAAGGGAAAATTTTCATGCAGGAGTTACAGTCAACGCGCGGGTTTATTAGCAGCTCAGAACCTGTTTTTCATTTTGGAGTCGGCAACAAAAATAAAATTGATAGTTTAATAATCATCTGGCCAAATAATACATTTCAATGGATGAATAATATTTCAACAAATCAAAAAATATTTATCAATTATAAAAAAGAAAATACAGACACGATAATTAATTATTCTTCTTTCATTGATAAAATATTACATCAGCCGGATGCTTCTATGCTCACTGATATTACTCCGCAGCTCAACATAAATTTCAAGCACGAAGAAGATATTTATTTTAATGATTTTACGAGGCAGCCGCTTATCCCGCATGAGGTTTCCATAGCCGGACCAAAAGTGGCTGTTGGTGATGTTAATGGTGATGGACTGGAAGACTTTTTTGTATGCGGCGCAAAAAATCAACCAGGCAAATTATTTATTCAGCAACCAGACGGAACTTTCAAAACCACCAACGATTCTTTATTTGCGAAAGATGCAGCCAGCGAAAAAGTTGATGCCATTTTTTTTGATGCGGATAATGATGGCGATTTGGATTTATTTGCAGCCGGCGCCAACACGGGATTTATTAATAAAACTGATGTGCAGCCAGATAGATTATATATAAATGACGGACATGGAAATTTTGTAAGATCAATGTCGTTACCCGCGCTGAATGGAAATAAATCGGTAGTGTGCGCCGCTGATTTTGATGGTGATGGTTACCAGGATCTATTTATCGGTGGCAGAGTTAACACAGAATTTTATGGACCTGCTCCAACTTCTTATTTGTTGCATAACGATGGTCACGGAAATTTTTCTATAGTTACTGATGAAGTTGCAAAGGGATTAAGTAAAATTGGAATGGTAACCGACGCTTGCTGGACGGATATTAATAAAGATGGAAAACCAGACCTCGTTGTTGTTGGTGAATGGATGCCACCGGCAATTTTTATTAATCACAATGGAAAACTTGAACGGCAACATTCTTCATTAGATACACTTACAGGCTGGTGGACCTGTATTAAAAGTGAAGACATTAACGGTGATGGATATCCGGATTTGTTATTGGGAAATTATGGATTGAATTCAAAATTAAAAGCTTCTGTTTCTTACCCGATAAAAATGTACGCCGGAGATTTTGACAATAACGGGATTCACGAGCAAATACTTTCCGTACAAAAAAACGGCGAATACTATCCTTTTTTAGGGAAAGAAGAATTGGAAAAACAAATGCCATACATCAAAAAAGAATTTCTGAGCTACAATAAAATGGCAGGAAAAACAACTGAAGAAATTTTTGGTAAGAAATTAGAGTCAGCAATATTATTGCAGGCTGCAACCATGCAATCAAT
>DATHPY010000695.1:0-2950 GCA_035483315.1 Puia sp.
CTCAGCTAATTTTTTTAATAAAGATTGTCGCCCTTTTTTTAATGGTAAAAAACCTTCAAATGCAAAACGGTTTGTTGGCAATCCGCTATTGATTAATGCAGGAACAAATGCGGTTGCGCCGGGCAAACATTCAACCTTTACATCAACTTTTATACATTCTCTTATTAATAAAAATGCGGGATCAGAAATTCCCGGAGTGCCTGCATCTGTGAGCAATGCCATTTTCTTTCCATCCAATAATTGATTTACCAAATGCTGTAAAACTTTATGTTCGTTATGCTGATGATAAGGAGACAGCGGTTTGATGATTTGATAATGATTAAGAAGTTTTATGGAAGTACGCGTGTCTTCGGCAAGAATGAGATCAACTTTTTTTAAAACTTCAACAGCCCGAAAACTGATGTCCTGTAAATTGCCGATTGGAGAAGGAACGATATAGAGCATAAATGAAAGTGATAATGAGCTAATGTGCTAATACCATCAACAACGCGCTTCATTAGCATATTAGCACATTATCTAATTGGCTAATTAAAAACAATTTCAAAATATTCCATTACAGGGTTGGCTAATAATTTTTTACTGGCTTCCTCGGCAATTTGTTTTGCCTGCGATTCGGAATCAGCTTCTATTTGCAAAGAAATATTTTTTCCGATTCTTACATCATTGATATTTTTTAAGCCGAGATTTTGCAAACCGCCAATTACTGCTTTGCCCTGCGGATCGAGCAATTCTTTTAAAGGCATCACTTTTACCTGCACAGAAAAAATCATGTTGTTTTATTTTTGAACCCTAAAGATAATACAATGTAAAAAAGGAAAACGATTGGTACAGCAATCCACTTAAATAATAATGCGGCGATAATGGCGATCACCAATAAAATTATTTTAGGAAGATTTTTTTGCAGCGAAAGATCTTTAAATTTCATCGCCATCAATGGCAGATTACTTACCATCAAATAACTCAGCGCAATTATCAATGCATATAAAAACCATTTGTTCAGTAGTAAAGAAAGAATTGTTTCATTATTGCTGTACCAGAATATAAAAGGAAATGAAGCGATCAACAGCGCAGTCGCGGGAGTTGGTACACCTTTAAAACCATATTGCTGCGAACTGTCAATATTAAATTTCGCGAGACGATAAGCTGCTGCGCATGGAATAAAAATTGCAGGAACCAACCACAACATAGAAACATCCAACGCACCTTGTTGTTTTGCAAAACTCATCCGCAGAAATTGATATAATATCATTCCCGGCGCTACGCCAAAACTCACCACATCAGCAAGAGAATCGAGTTCTTTTCCCAGCGGTGAAGTGGCTTTGCATAATCTTGCAACCAATCCATCTAAAAAATCAACTGCCGCTGCAATGCCAATACATAATGAGCCGAGCCAAATTTTTTCCGGCAGATTAATACTGAGTACATCTTCATTAACACTTGCTAACGTTTCTCCGCTTTGTAAAATAAAAATAACAGCAAGCGAGCCAAATAATAAATTGATCAACGTAAAAAAGTTAGGCAAATGTTTCATGTAATTAGCTAATTAGTGAATGTTCTATTATGCTAATGCAAAATACAGCTTCCTTCATTAGCATATTAGCAAATCAGCAGATTATCGCATAAAATTTTCAATTTCATCCGTAGTAATTGGAATTTTCGCCATCAGATCTTTATTACCATTGCGTGTGATCCAAACGTTATTTTCAATTCTCACGCCCATTTGTTCTTCTTCAATATAAATTCCCGGTTCAACTGTCAATACCATTCCAGGTTTTATTGGTTCTGTTTTTGTACCAAGATCATGCACATCTATTCCGAGATGATGTGAAATTCCGTGATACATATATTTTAAGTATGCAGGGTTTTCCTGTGTTTGATTTTTTATATCAGATTTTCTCAGCAACCCGATCTTTAAAAAAACCTGGTTGGCTTCTTCACCAACTTTTTTATGATAATCTGCAATGGTGATTCCCGGTTTCAATAAACTTTTTGCATAATTATGTAAATAAAGGCAGGCATTATAAACTGTCTTCTGTCTTCTTCCAAACTTACCATTTACGGGAACAGTTCTTGTCATATCCGCGCAATAACCACCGTATTCAGCGCCAAAATCCATTAAAATTAATTCGCCGTCTTTGCATTCTTCACTGTTTGAAATATAATGTAATGTTCTTGCGCGATCACCACTGGCAATAATACTATTGTATGCAGCTCCTGTTGCGCGTTGCGATAAAAATGAATGGAAAATTTCCGCTTCAATTTCATATTCCATCACTCCGGGCTTAATAAATTTAAGCAGCCGTTCAAATGTATTTTGCGTAATGTCCATTGCTTTTTGTAGCACTTCCACTTCCAGCAGAGTTTTAATAGCGCGTAGTTGTTTCATAATTTTTGCTGCGCGGTGGTAATGATGCAAAGGATAACGGCTACGCATATCCGAAATAAACTTATAGTCTGCAGTTTGCACTAAGCTTGCTTTTCTGTCATTCTCATTTGAATCCAAATAAATATTATCTGCAAGATGGATCCATTGCTGCGACAGCGCATCAATACTATCAAGCCAGACAATTGTTTCGATGCCGGTCGCTTTTTTTGCTTCATCGGCGCGCAGTCTTTTTCCATCCCATTTTTCTTTTAATTCATTTGGGCGAACCAATACCAGCACTTCACGATATTTTGGATCAGGATGATCGGGATAAAGAATAACCATGCTGCCTTCCTGCGTAACGCCGCTTAACCAAAACAAATCGCTGTTTTGTTTGAAAGTATATAATGCATCGCCGTTTGATGGAACTTCATCATTGCTTACAAATATGGCAATTGAATTTGGCAATAATTCTTTACTAAAACGTTGACGGTTTTGTACAAAAATCTGTGGGTTAAGTGGAAGATATTTCATGCTGATGATTATTTATTTATAGTCTAAAAGTAAGGAATGATTTATTTGATA
>DATHPY010000696.1:0-5573 GCA_035483315.1 Puia sp.
TGTCCGCCCTTGTTACCTTTTGTAGAAGTGCCTCCCTTACCGGAAGCTTCACCACGACCTATTCTTTTTTCTTTGTGAACTGAGCCTTTAGCAGGCCTGATGTTGTGTAATTTCATTTTTTGATTTTTACTTAACGGGAAATCACCCTCGCTTTAATAATGTGATAATTTGAAAATGTGATGATCTGCTAATGAAATTTTATTAGCAAATTATCAAATTGGCTAATTAGCTAATTTCTTCAACTTTTACCAAATGATCCACTTTACGAATCATTCCTAAAACCTGTGGCGTAGCTTCATGCTCTTTCACCCTGTGAAGTTTACCAAGTCCAAGAGCTTTGAGTGTTAGTTTCTGACGCTCCGGTCTGTCAATTCCACTTTTTATTAATGTTACTTTTATTTTTTTCATACCCTGGGGGTTTAACCATTAAAAACTTTCTTCAAAGAAATACTTCTTGTCTTTGCAACACGAATCGGTTCTCTCAACATTGCCAATGCCTTAAAAGTTGCTTTAACCACATTATGCGGATTTGCAGAGCCAAGCGATTTGGCGAGAACGTCAGTAATGCCTGCACTTTCCAAAACCGCGCGCATACTGCCTCCGGCAATAACGCCTGTCCCATGAGCAGCAGGTTTTATCAATACTTTCGCCGCGCCTTCTTTAGCCAATTGATCGTGAGGAATTGTTCCATGCATTACCGGAACTTTGATAAGATTTTTCTTTGCATCTTCAATTCCTTTTGTAATTGCTTCCTGAACTTCTTTCGCTTTTCCTAAACCATGACCAACAACTCCGGCTTCATTACCAACAACAACAAGCGCAGAAAAACTGAACGCGCGTCCACCTTTTGTTGTTTTCACAACGCGGTTAATGGACACAACTTTTTCTTTCAGCTCCAGATCCCCGGCTTTAACTTTTGTTACGATTACTTTTGACATTTTTTGTATTTACGATTTTAGATTTACGATGTACGATTTCTTCAATTTTAATCTTATACTATTATTACGACATCGTAAATTTTTATTTTTTTAATTAGATTTTTTATGATGACGCGTACTCATAAACAAATCGTACATCGTACATCGTAAATCTAAAATTTCAATCCACCTTCGCGTGCCGCTTCAGCCACAGCTTTCACGCGGCCATGATATAAATTTCCACCGCGATCAAAACGGCAAGTTGTGATTCCAAGTTCAACTGCTTTGCGTGCAATAGCAGCGCCAACCAATTTCCCTTTTTCTGTTTTTACAACTTTTTGTGCAACGATACTTTTATCGAGTGATGATGCTGCCACAAGAGTTTTGCCGTTATCATCATCAATCAACTGTGCGTATATTTCATTATTACTTCTGAACACAGATAATCTTGGCGCTTCAGATGTTCCCTGAACTTTCTTTCTGATTCGATACCTGATGTTTCTCTTTTTTTCTACTTTATTTGCCATCACTAACTAATTTGAAAATTTCAAAATTTGAAAATGACCAATTGAGTCATCGTGTCATTTTCACATTTGCCTATTTGCCCGCTGCCTTACCTGCTTTTTTACGAACTATTTCACCAACATAGCGAACACCTTTTCCTTTGTATGGTTCAGGTTTGCGCAAACCACGGATCTTTGCAGCTATCTGTCCTATCAATTGTTTGTCTATTCCTTCAAGAATTATTTTCGGGTTTTCTCCTTTTTCCTGCGCTGTTACCAATTTCATTTCTTTAGGAATTTCAAAAATAATATTATGAGAAAATCCTAAAGCCAGGTCGAGCAAATTGCCCTGGTTTGACGCTTTGAAACCTACACCAATTAATTCCAATTCTCTTTTATATCCTTCAGTTACACCTTTAACCATATTGGAAGTAATGGAGCGATACAATCCGTGCAAAGCGCGATGACGAATCTGGTCTGTCGGGCGAACAAACAAAATCTCATCTTCTTTTATTTCAACTTTTATATCGCGATCTATAAGTTGTTTCAACTCTCCTTTCGGACCTTTTACTATTAACGTGTTATCACTGCCAATTGAAATGGTAACTCCTTTTGGAAGGCTAACCGGTTTTTTTCCTATTCGAGACATAATAATTTACGATTTACGATGTAAGATGTACGATTTCTTATTTTCGGTTATACTTAACTGTTAGTATAACACTTTTTCAAACTAATAAACATAACAAAGTACTTCACCGCCAATATTCTGAACCTTGGCTTCTTTATCCGTCATTACTCCTTTTGATGTTGAAATAATTGCAATACCCAATCCATTTTTAGTACGGCTAAAATCAGCCGGACCTGAGTACTGGCGCAAACCCGGACGACTAACTCTTTCCAATGATTTTATTGCAGGCTCTTTTGTTTGCGTATCATATTTCAACGCAATTTTTATCAAGCCTTGTTTTTTATCATCTTCAAACTTGTATTTCAAAATATATCCTTTGTCGTACAGGATCTTCGTCATGTGCTTTTTTAAATTAGACGCAGGAATTTCCACTATGCGGTGATTTGCCATCTGCGCATTCCTGATTCTTGTCAAAAAATCTGCAATAGGATCAGTAACCATATTTTGTTAATTTGATAATGCGATAATTAAACACATTATTTTTTTGAATTTTTTTTTAAACAATTAGCACATTAGCTTATTAGCCAATTTCTTACCAACTCGCTTTCCGTATTCCCGGAATTTTTCCCTGCAAAGCCATGTCGCGAAATACTATTCTTGAAACACCAAAGTATCTCATATACCCGCGCGGGCGACCACTAAGATGACAGCGGTTTTTCAAACGCACACGCGAGCCATTTTTCGGAAGCAGATCAAGCGCTTTATAATCGCCTGCTTCTTTTAAGGCTGCACGTTTGGTTGCATATTTTGCAACCATCGCTTCTCTTTTTCTTTGCCTGGCTTTAACTGATTCTTTAGCCATTTTAAATTTTAGTTTTTAATTTTTAAATTTCTTTCTTAGTAATTCTGAAAGGCATTCCCAATTCCTTCAATAATTCAAATGCTTCTTCATTTGTTTTTGCTGTTGTAACAAATGTTATATCCATTCCCGTTATCTTGTTCACTTTATCAATATCAATTTCAGGAAAAATAATTTGTTCAGTAACTCCTAATGTATAATTGCCCCGACCATCAAATGATTTATCATTAACACCTCTAAAATCACGCACACGAGGCAACGCTGTTGAAACTAACCTGTCTAAAAATTCATACATTTTAACTCCGCGTAAAGTAACTTTTGCACCTATCGGAATATCTTTTCTCAATTTAAAATTCGAGATATCTTTTTTCGACATTGTTGCAACGGCTTTCTGACCCGCGATCTGCGTTAATTCATCAATAGCAACATCAATTAATTTTTTATCGGCAGTTGCGCCATTCACGCCGCGGTTAAGACAAATTTTTTCCAGCTTGGGAGCCTGCATCACACTCGTGTAATTAAATTTTTTCACAAGAGCAGGAGCCACTTCATTTTTGTATTTTCCGGCTAAACGCGGAATATATTTTTCGGTACTCATTATTTAATTACCTCCTCTGATTTTTTTGATAGGCGAACAAGTTTTCCATTTTCGCGTGTGCGTTTAATTTTTGTTCCTTCACCCGATTTTGCATCCCAAAGCATAACATTCGAAATATGAACAGACGCTTCTCTTTTTACAATTCCACCTTTTGTATTTTGCGCAGAAGGTTTCGTGTGTCTGCTGATAATGTTAACGCCTTCAATCAAAATTCTTGATTTGTCAGGAAACACTTCCAGCACTTTGCGCGGCTTTTTCGGATCCTTATCGTCACCAGTGATCACAACAACACTGTCGCCTTTTTTAATGTTCATCTTTGGTTTGAATCTTTTGATCATAATATTTTTTTTTACTTAGCATTTGTTCTTTAATCATCATCGTGGCGTCACACTCCTGTACTTTTAGTTCTCTATTCACCTATCGTTTACAATTTTCGACATCCGCTCTTTTCACAATTCACTATAACACTTCGGGTGCAAGAGAAATAATTTTCATATAGCCCTTATCACGAAGTTCTCTTGCAACTGGTCCAAAAATACGCGTGCCACGAGGTTCATCGCCTGCAGTGAGCAACACTACAGCGTTATCATCAAACCTGATATATGAACCGTCTTTACGGCGCAATTTATTTTTTGTACGAACGATAACTGCTTTTGCAACTGTTCCTTTCTTTATACCGCCTGCAGGCAATGCATCTTTTACAGTTACAACAATTGTATCACCAATTTTTGCATAATCCTGACCGCTGTTTCCCAACACGCGAATACACAGCACTTCTTTAGCGCCACTGTTATCCGCAACATTTAACCTGCTTTCCTGCTGAATCATTTTAATTACTATTTAAGAATTACGAAATACGAATTATGAAATACGAACGAAAACTTCTTACTTCGTACCTCTTACTTCTATCTCTTTATTTTGCTTTTTCCACTACTTCAACTAATCTCCAACGTTTTGTTTTACTCAACGGACGGGTTTCCATTATTCTTACAACATCACCAACCGTACACTCATTTTTTTCATCGTGCGCGTGAAACTTCGTAGTTTTTTTTACGAACTTACCATAGATAGGATGCTTCACTCTTCTTTCCACAGCAACTGTGATGGTCTTATCCATTTTGTTGCCTCTCACAACTCCTATTCTTGTTTTGCGCAAATTTCTTTCAGACATCTTTTTAATTTGATAATTTGATAATTCGATAATTTGATAATGTCGTCAATCACATAAACATATTATCACATCAGCTACTTTGCTAATTGTTTTCTTTTTGTTAATTCAGTTTTTAAACGTGCAATATCTTTTCTTAAATCACGAATGCTCATCGGATTTTCCAACGGAGAAATTGCATGAGCAAACTGAAGTTTTTTAATACGCAATTCATCTTCATGAATGCGGGCATTCAGATCAATCTCACTAAAATCTTTCAGGCTTCTTACAAACTCATTTTTCTTTGACATGAACTCAATTTGATAATTTAATGATTTGATAATTTGATAATGCCATCAGCACATTAGCATATTATCACATTTTTTATAGTCTCACTACATCCGGGCGCACAACAAATTTTGTTTTAATAGGCAATTTTTGTGCGGCCAACTTCAATGCTTCTTTTGCAACTTGTTCTGTTACGCCATCCGCTTCAAACAAAATACGTCCTGGCTCAACTACAGCAGCCCAATATTCCGGGTTACCTTTACCCTTACCCATTCTCACTTCTGCAGGTTTTTTAGTAATTGGCTTGTCAGGAAAAATACGAATCCAAACATTTCCTTCACGCTTCATGTGACGGGTTAACGCCTGGCGTGCAGCTTCAAGCTGACGATTGGTAAGCCATATTGCTTCCATCGCTTTTAAACCGTAAGATCCGAATGAGATGGTTGAGCCACGCTTAGCAACCTCTCTTATTCTTCCTTTTTGCGCTTTTCTATGTTTCGATCTTTTTGGCTGTAACATATTAATTTCTCAATTTGAAAATTCTCAATTACTCAATGATGCAATTGAAAAATTGCGTCATTGAAATATTTTCTAATTAATTTCTTCTTCCTCCACCACCTCCACTGCGTCCGC
>DATHPY010000697.1:0-5366 GCA_035483315.1 Puia sp.
TACTTTCAGCATAGCGCCTTTGCGTTTACCAATACCTTTTCTGATTGCAGCATTCAATGGCATAATAAAACTACCATCGCCCATTGGCATTAATGCAATGCCTTTAATAAAATAGTTATCAAGCTTCCCTTTTACACGAAATGGTTTTTTATTGCCAGGTTTTATTTTTTGTGCAAAGGTTTCTTTTACTTCAATATAAGTCCAGCCGGTTTTTTCTCCCTGCTCACCAAATTTTTTTAATGCAGTTGTAAATTGAATCATTGGTAAGAAATTAAAAAATCAAAAGTAAAAATTAAAAAAACGAACCGATCGCCTGTATTTTTTTGCTTTTTTATTTTTACTTATTTGATACCGGTTTCGGTTTTTCATAGCATCATTCTTGCGTCGCTCTTGTATATTTAGTTCTCCATTCAATTCTGCATTACAACCGGCGAGTCTAAGCGTGCTACGGTTTAAAACCTTGGCACGCTTAGACAACTTCGCGGTTTTGCGGGAAAATTTATATCCCACTCCTAAAATCTTTCACCGCCGATTCCGAAAATTGCACTCCATAAAAAACAGTTTTATTTCCATTTCCTGCCGGAGATTGTGTACCAATTCCCACCAATATATTTTTCGGAAATTCATTTTTAAAAACCCTCACTAAATTCCAAATTTTATTATCCGTCGAATAATAAAATCCAACTGATTTTGCATCAGAAGAAATCTTTAAAAATATTATTGAATCTTTCACCACTTCGTGATTGTTATCATCAGATGTTTCATTCGTTCTCACTGTAACAACTCTTGTATTCATTCTTTCATCAGCTTCAAATGCAAATTTTACCCAGTGCTTTTCGTCAACAAAAATAAAAAGCATTCCCGCATCATATTTCACAATGTGCTCCGGTTTTAATTCCGCAGTTAACGTAAATGACTTTGTATTGTCAATTTTTTTAAGCACTAAAGGCGCATCAGATTTTTCATAAGCGCCGCCGGGTTCAATAAAAAAATCTGTTTCTTTTGTCGATGTAAGCGTGATGCTGTCTTTATCTTTTATCATTTGCTTATCAGCATTATTCATGCTCGTATCAAATTGCGTGTTAAAACCAAGTGCAATTATTTTACCGCTATCTGTAGAAATAGTATTTGTATTATTTGAATTAGAATTAGTGCAGGCAATAAAAAACAGAACCGACGCCAGAAGTAAAAATTTAAATGGCATAAAAATAGTTTTGATAACTAAAAATACAAAAGCCCCGGCAGTTGCAAAGGCTTACTAATTAATTTTTTTCCCGCAGTTTGAATCGCAGATTTTCGTAAATATTTCGCTGCCGTCGTTGGTGTTTTCCCCAATGACTATGAATTTTATTTAGATGAAACTTTCTTATCCTTCGATTTTGGCTGAGCGGTTTGCGTTTTTCCAGTTTCATTTCTAAACACAACAACACCATCAAATACATCCACCAGTACAGGATGAGATTTATCAATATCTCCGCCAAGTATTTTCTTCGATAATGTATTCACTATTTCTTTTTGAAGAAGACGTTTCAAAGGTCTCGCACCAAATTGCGGATCAAATCCATTTTCAGCAAGATAATCTATTACATAATCGCTGAACAATAATTGAATTCCTGTTGGTTCAACCAATTGTTTTAAACTATTCAGCTGAATATTTACAATGCCTTTGATCTCATTTTTCAACAACGGTCTGAACATAATTATATCATCTATCCTATTCAAAAATTCCGGGCGAATAGTTTGTCGCAACAAATTCATCACTTCAACTTTTGCTTTGTCAGTTACGTTTTCAACGTTATGTTCATTTACATTTTCAAATGCATCCTGTATAATGCTGCTTCCGATATTACTCGTCATAATAATTATCGTGTTCTTAAAATTCACCACACGACCTTTATTATCCGTTAATCTTCCATCATCCAAAACCTGCAACAAAATATTCCACACATCAGGGTTCGCCTTTTCAATTTCATCAAGCAATACAACGCTATACGGTTTTCGTCTAACCGACTCTGTTAGTTGTCCGCCTTCATCATAACCAACATATCCCGGAGGCGCACCAACCAATCTCGACACAGTATGTTTTTCCTGGTATTCGCTCATGTCAATTCTCGTCATCATACTTTCATCATCAAAAAGATAATCAGCAAGAGCTTTTGCCAGTTCTGTTTTACCAACACCTGTAGTTCCGAGAAAAATAAATGAACCTATTGGTTTTTTGGGATCGTGCAAACCCGCTCTGCTCCTGCGTATAGCATCGGCAACGGCTGTGATCGCTTCGTCTTGTCCAACTACACGTTTATGCAATTCATCTTCCAGGTTCAGCAATTTTTCTTTTTCCGCCTGCAACATTTTTGTTACCGGTATTCCTGTAGTTTTAGCAACGGCTTCGGCTATATCTTCCGCATCAACTTCTTCTTTCATCAGCCGTGAATTATCGCTGATAGAAGCTAATTGTTGCGAATAATCTTCAATGATTTTTTCCTGCTGTTTCATTTTACCATAACGTATCTCGGCAACTAATCCATAATTCCCTTCGCGTTCGGCTTTTTCTGCCTGACCTTTTAAATTTTCAATTTCGGCTTTTGCATTCTGCACTTTTTCAACCAATTCTTTTTCCGCTTTCCATTTGGATTTTAAGGTATCTCTTTCTACCGTTAAATTTCCAATTTCAGCGCTTAGCTCTCTTAGTTTCGATTCATCATTTTCACGCTTGATCGCTTCACGCTCAATTTCCAATTGACGAATTTGTCTTTCTAACTGATCCAATTCTTCGGGCATGGAATTCATTTCCAATCTTAATTTCGCCGCGCTTTCATCAATCAAGTCAATCGCTTTATCCGGTAAAAAACGATCAGTAATATAACGATGAGATAATTCTACAGCAGCAATTATCGCTTCATCTTTAATGCGAACATGATGATGCGTTTCGTATCTGTCTTTCAATCCGCGCAAAATAGAAATCGCGTCTTCCACATTTGGTTCATCAATCAACACTTTTTGAAAACGACGTTCAAGCGCTTTATCTTTTTCAAAAAATTTCTGGTATTCATTAAGTGTAGTTGCGCCAATTGCTCTGAGTTCGCCTCGCGCTAATGCAGGTTTCAAAATATTCGCAGCGTCCATCGCACCTTCGCCGCCACCAGCGCCAACCAGTGTGTGTATTTCATCAATAAATAAAATAATTTCTCCATCGCTATCTCCAACTTCTTTCACCACACTTTTCAGGCGTTCCTCAAACTCACCTTTATATTTTGCGCCGGCAATAAGTTGCCCCATATCCAACGCATAAATGATTTTTGATTTTAAATTTTCGGGAACATCGCCATTCACAATACGATGCGCCAATCCTTCCGCGATCGCTGTTTTACCAACGCCGGGCTCGCCAACAAGAATGGGATTATTTTTACTTCTGCGCGAAAGTATGTGAAGCGTTCTTCTTATTTCTTCATCACGGCCAATAACCGGATCGAGTTTTCCCTGTCTTGCTAATTCATTAAGATTGCGCGCATATTTATTCAGCGCATGCAATTGCGTTTCCTGAGTTTGTGATTGAACTGTATCTCCTTTGCGCAATTCTTTGATTGCAGTTATCAATCCTTTTTCCGAAAGTCCTGCATCTTTTAGCAATTTTGCCGCGCTATCATTTCCCTGTACAATGGCAAGTAAAATATGTTCAGGCGTTACAAATTCATCACCGAAAGTTTTTAAAACAGAACCTGCGCGCAACATCACGTTGTTTCCATCACGACCAATTGATTGCGCCGGCTCACCGGAAGTTTTGGGAAGCTTTTTTATCAGTTCATCCAGTTTATTTTCAACAAGGTTAATGGTAACGTTATTTTTTTTCAGCAAATATTCTACAGGAGAATCCTGCTGTTCAAGCAACGCTTTTAAAATATGTTCCGTTTCTATATTCGGATTTTGTAAATTAAAAGCCAGTTGCTGTGCCTGCTGAATAACTTCAGCAGCTTTTATGGTAAAGTTGTTTAAATTCATCTGTATATTATTTATTTTTAGTGGTCAGTGGAATTCGCCATAAAAATTTTCATCGCATTATTAGAAGTTGCCGGAAAATTTTTATCGCTCATTTCATAATTTATTTCTCCTTATCCATTAACGTCGCAAACTATAATCCAAAAAAACAATTTAGTAAGAATGTCACGTAAAATTAAATCAATCTGCCTGTTATGCAGCTCATTAACTTGTTTTCTGTTAATCTGTCTGACAGTTTCCGCACAAACCGATTTTAACCAGGTAGACCAGTTATTAAAGCAAAATCAAAAAGTCTTTGGTAATAATATTGGCGCGGCAATCTGGAAGGATGGAAAAATAATTTATCAAAAACAAATTGAAAAAGAACAGGGCGATTTTAATGCAAAAACCCAGGCGCCGATCGAAACTTGTGGCAATTGGCTTACTGCGGCATTGGTAATGACTTTTGTTGAAGAAGGAAAATTATCGTTGGATGATAAAGTGAGCAAATACATCCCGTTTTTTTCCACTTACATGAAAGGATATATCACCATCAGAAATTGCCTGACAAATACAACCGGCATACAAACTGAGGGCGGAATAAAAGCGCTCAGGAATACAAGATTCGAGAGCCTCGAAGACCAGGTGAATAGTTTTGCGTCAAAACATGAGATACAGGCAAACCCGGGAACAGAATTTTTTTACAGCAATATCGGACCGAATATAGTTGGCAGGGTTTTGGAAATTATTGGGAAAAAAGGGTTTGACAGACTGATGCAGGAAAGAATAACTCGTCCGTTAAAAATGCACGGAACAACTTTTTATAATGATGAAGGCGGTGCGATTGATCCATCTTTGGGCGGAAGATCTACGCTGAATGATTACGTCAATTTTTTATCCATGCTCATGAACAAAGGAATGTTTGAAGGCAAAAGAGTTTTGAGCGAAAAAGCAATTGCAGAAATGGAAAAGTTGCAGTTTTCAGAACTACCGGTTAAGTATATCCCAAAACCAGCAACGGGTTGGCATTACGGATTGGGAGAATGGATTCAGGAAACAAATTCAAAAGGAGAAGCATCCGTAATAAGCTGCCCTAATTTTGCCGGTTCATTCGTTTATATTGATAAATGCCGCAATTATGCTGCAGTTTTTCTTACAAAAAATACATTAAGCGATCCGCCAAAAGATTTTTATAAAAAATTCAAAGAAGCAGTTGAAGCAGAAATGCAGGCAAATTGCGAGTAATTCTAATGCTTCATGTTGTCAATTGACTGTTGACCGTCGGCTATCGCCATCCATCTACCCATCCGTCAATTTTTTTCACTAATCAATTTATTTGAACTTACTTTTGTTGAAAATTAAACATTTGTTTAATTCAAACGTTTGTTTAA
>DATHPY010000698.1:0-2559 GCA_035483315.1 Puia sp.
ATATCCGTAAATTTCACTTCTTCATTCAGCGACATTTTAATTCTGATCACGTGCGATGCATTTTCTGTGATCAACTTTTGAACTTCGGATTCATTCAGCGTCAGAGAATTTTTCATTTCATTTCTCGACAAATGATTGTATTGAAAATTTGGAATTTCTTTTCTTTTTCTTTCCAATTCTCCTGAGGTATCAAACGCATAATATGCGTAACCATTCTTCACTAATTGTTCAGCATACTCACGGTAAATTGGTTTGCGCTCACTTTGTTTATAAGGACCAAATGCACCTCCGCGTACCGGACTTTCATCAGGCTCTAAGCCGCACCAGCTAAGCGTTTCATAAATATATTCTTCGGCGCCGGCAACAAAACGAGTTTGGTCTGTATCTTCAATTCTTAATATAAAATCGCCGTTATTTTGTTTGGCAAAAAGATAATTATATAAAACCGTTCTCACGCCGCCGAGATGGAGCCCGCCGGTTGGGCTTGGTGCAAACCGAACTCTTACTTTTTTATTCATAACGCGCAAATATAAAACATTTGAAAGCAGGCAGGGCGGCGGGAATAATTGTACTATTTAACTTTTTCGCTCGTTATTAAGTAGATTTAATATTTATACTTGCAGTAGTGAAAAGCTTGTTTTTAATATTTCTCTCTTTCAGTAGCTGTGCTGCTTTTACGCAGATCACTTACCAAACTGTTTTTGTAGACTATGACAGCGCATGGCAATATAAAAACCTGAAAATAATCCCCATTCGTCCGAAAGGTGGCGGCGGGGGACTGGCTCCGATGTTGATTGATAATCCTGGCATCATTTCTTTAAGCCAGGCAATAAACCAGGGGTTGGCAACAATCTCCGAACGCGGAACTGCTTCCACGGAAAATGTACACTGGCTCAGAATAAACAATACATCAGACAAATCTATTTTTATAAACTCTGGTGAAATGATTGCGGGTGGCAGGCAAGACAGAATGGTGATGAAGGATACGATCTTGGTTCCCACAAAACGTGACCAATATATTCCGGTGATGTGCGTGGAAGAAGGAAGATGGAGTGATAAAGAAAAAAAATTCACATACAATGATTTTGCAAATATTCATTTGCGAAGAGTACTTGATGTTGCCAAAAACCAAGTGCTGATCTGGAACGAAATTGAAAACCAATTGCAATCCGGTGACATCAAAAATACTACCACGGCGTATTTGGCGCGAAAGGCAGACAAAAAATTTATGGATGTGGATGATGATTATTTCCGATTCTTTAAACAAAAATTTAAAAACAGCGACAGTACGATCGTTGGTTTTGTCTGCATCTCCGGCAATAAAATAATAGGCAGCGATATTTTTGCCAGCAGAAATTTATTTTACAGTCAGCTTGAGCCGCTATTGCGGGGATATATAGACGAAGTTATTATTTACGGTGGAAAAGGAACTTGCCCTGATGATAAAATTCACGATTACATGGATAAGATTTTAACGGATGAAAAATCTCAGCAGGAATTTGTAAATAAGAACGGAAAGATATTCCGGCAACAAGGCAGGGTAATTCACATTACTACATTTTAGTGCGTCATTAAATTTTCTGCTAACGGACGAAGCCGGTTAGTTTTATCTGTGAATATCTGTGCAATCCGTGAGACCATTTCTGTAATTTGCAGCATGTTTTATTTTGTAAAAACTCCCTGGCTGCTAAAAAAAATTTACTCCAATTGCATTTGGGATATACCAACCACTGAAAAAAAAATTCACCTCACTTTTGATGACGGGCCGCATCCTGTTGCCACTCCTTTTGTTTTGGATGAATTAAAAAAGTACAATGCAAAAGCCACTTTTTTTTGCATCGGGAAAAATGTGGTTGAGTATCCGGATGTTTACAAACAAATTTTATTGCGAGGTCATCGCGTGGGAAATCACACACACAACCATTTCAACGGATGGAAGGTTTCGGACAAGGAGTATTTTGAAAATATCAGCGAAGCAAAAAAATATATTGACTCAAATCTTTTTCGTCCGCCTTATGGAAGAATTACAAAGTTTCAATCACAAACTCTAACGCAATCGGCCGGTTTTAAAATTATTATGTGGGATGTTTTGAGCGCAGATTTTGATAAAGAAATTTCACCCGAAAAATGCACTGCAAATGTTATTAAAAATGTGCGGAGTGGTTCTATCATAATTTTTCACGACAGTGAAAAAGCATTTGACAGAATGCGTGTTGCATTGCCTGCAATGTTGAATTATTTTTTTGAAAAAGGATTTACTTTCGAAACTCTAGATTAAATGTTATAACGAAAAAGTGAGGATAAACTTAGTAACAGAATGGTTCTTAAATAAATTGGGCCTGGGTAGACACCCTGGCCCGTTTTTAATCCGTACCCTATGAAAACTGATTTAAAGGTAAAACTTTTTTTGATTTATCCAAACAAATTCCAAGCGGGCAAAATATCCCTGATATATTTTTGGCTTTATATATGTCGTTTTTACAATTCTTAAATCAATATTCATGAGCTTTATTGATACACATTGCCACCTATATCTTAAAGAATTTGCTGATGATATTA
>DATHPY010000699.1:0-3087 GCA_035483315.1 Puia sp.
ATGCTTTTGATGCAAGAACTGCAGCTCCGATTTTACCATGACTACCTGCTACCAGTAATGCATGACCGAAGTTTCCTTTATTTGCAAATTTTTTTCTTGGTTTGAAAATGGAGCGGATAATTTTTTTATCAAGAAGAACAAAATTACTTTCAACCTGCGTAAGATATTCTTCAAGTAATCCGATATCAAGAATGTAAATTTCGCCGGTGAACGATTCATTCTGTGGCAATAAAAAAGCAAGTTTCCAGCATTGAAAACTTAAGGTGTGTGTTGCGTGAATAATTGTATTTCCTGTTGAACTGTTGTCAGCAGATAATCCTGAAGGAATATCAATGGCTATAATTTCGTTGCCTGATTGATTGATGTATTCGACAAGATTTGCAGTAACACCTTCCAATGGTCTGTTCAATCCTGATCCAAGCAATGCATCAATTATTATGTCATCTTTTGATATCGGATGAAAATTTTTTTCGGTTTGAATGAACCTGATCTCAACAGAAGTTTCATGCAACAATGCAAGATTAACCTGGAAATCCTGCGTGCCCTTATGACCGAATTCAAGAATGTACACAACAACATTACATCCTTCAACACTTAACATTCTGGCAATTGCTAATCCATCGCCGCCATTATTTCCTTTGCCGCAAAAAATGGAAAAAGATCTTTCGAGATAACCATTATCACGAAACCATTCGAAACATTTTTCAGCAGCGCGTTCCATCAATTCGATTGAAGATATCATCTCATGCTGAATCGTGAATTCATCCCATTTCCGTATTTGCTCCGCAGAAAAAATTTGCATGCTGAAATTTACGCAATAATTCTATTTTATCACATAGAAACATAGACACATAGTAAGGAAGATCCCTATGATTCTAAGTGTCTATGTGGTAAAAAAAGTTGCCGGTTATAGTGCCAGAGCTCAATAGAATTCCTAGTGTACAAGAGTGCGACGCAACAATGCTTAATAGAATTACTGAAGCCGGTTACAAAAAAATTATTTGAAAATAAAAAATCAGAGAGCGAAAATTACTCAACGACTTGTGCCTTGTTCCCTGAAGCTTGTCTCTTATTTACGCCACAGTCCGTTTCTTTTTTCTGTGACGATAATGGTGCGTGCGTGTTGTTTTGGGCGGAGGGTTCTCGCCGTATTTTCCTAAAGGTTCATTTTCGCTGTCATCAAAACTGTCGCGTCCTTGCCTGTAATCACCGAACAGATCGCACAATTTTTTTGAAGCGTAAACGCGGGAATTATCATTATTGCAAAGCGCAATAATTGTTGCATTTTCATCAATCATACGAATGAAAACAGTTCGGTTTCCATGCCACCAACCATTGTGATAAATTAATTTTTTTCCATTTGGCTCAAGTAACATTCTCCAGCCAAGTCCATAATTTCTTTTGCCTGGTTTTTCAAAACTGTACGGCATATACGCGCTATCCAAAGTTGCGGGCGCAAATAAAGTTCCTGAGCGCAATGCAATATCCCATTTCAATAAATCGTGTGTCGTGCTGAAAACATTTTTATCGCCATAAACCTGGTCGAGATATTCAAGACGAAATGGTCGTCCGTTTCTTTTGTATGATTTTTCCGCCATCGCTGTGTCAGTTAAATTAAACACGTAACTGTCCTGCATTTGCAGCGGTTTAAAAAATGTGTTGGTAATAAAATCTGCGTACGATTGTCCGGAAGTTTTTTCAATGATAAGCGCGAGCAACGCGTAGTTGGTGTTTGAATATTCAAAATGTTTTCCCGGCGGCGCTCCATGAACTTCCGACTGATGATTGATGATGTATTGCAACACATCATTATTCGTTAAAAAATTTCTTTTATTCCAATTCGAGCGATCCATGAAATGAACATAATTCAACAATCCGCTGCGATGACTTAATAATAATTTAATGGTAGTTCCGGGAAACGGAAAACCAGGAAGATATTTTGAAACCTCATCATTAATATTCAATTTTCCCTGCTCGTACAATTTTAAAATTGCCATAGCAGTAAAAGTTTTTGAAACTGACGCAAGATGAAAAGGAGTGTGCGCGTCAACAGAATCTTTCACATCTCTTACTCGTCCTAATTTTTTAAAACCGTGATAGCTTTCGTAAATGATCTCATTATTTTTTGCAACGAGAATGCTGCCATTAAATCCTCTTCCCAAAAGAGAATCGAAAAAATGCGCAGATGCGTTTGCATAATGATGAAGCTCCGGCTGACTAAGCTGAGGAAGACTGGCAATGCTGACCACCGAATCTTTTTTTTCGGTGACTTCTGCTTTCTTTTGTGGCTGCTGCGCACAGGCGCAAAACAGCGAGGCTGTAAGAATTGTGCAAATGAGGGTTTTCAACGGAAATATTTTATGAATTAGTTGCGCAAAATTAAGTCAATCTCCCTTTCAAAAATCCGGCATTAATAATTGATTTTTATTTTGAACGATTAATGCGGAAATTTGCATTCTTTTTAACATAAGCTAATAACGCAAAAAGGCGGCCCTAAATTATGGCAGATAAAAAAAACACAAGCTATCCGAAGGAAAAAGTGAATATCCTTTTTTTGGAAAACATCAGCGACGCAGCGGTTAAAAACTTTAAGGATGCAGGTTATGTTTCCGTGCGTAAATTGAGCGGCGCACTCTCCGAGGAAGAACTGATAAAACAGGTTAAGGACGTGCATTTGCTGGGCATCCGTTCAAAGACAAATATCACCCCGGCGATTTTGGATGCTGCAAAAAAATTGCAGGCAATTGGTTGTTTCTGTATAGGCGTCAACCAGGTTAACTTAAAAAGCTCGACCAGTCATGGGGTGGTGGTTTTTAACGCGCCTTATTCAAATACACGTTCGGTTGCGGAGCTGGTGATCGGACTATCTATCATGCTCATACGTAGAATCCCTGATAAAAATAAAGCGGCGCACGCAGGTTTGTGGGCAAAAGAATCCAAGGGAAGTTATGAGTTGCGCGGCAAAACCCTTGGTATCATTGGCTATGGAAATATCGGTACACAGGTAAGCATTTTGGCTGAAGGATTAGGCATGAAAGTTATTTTTTATGATGTGGTTACCAAGATGCCATTGGGAAACGCCATTGC
>DATHPY010000700.1:0-4447 GCA_035483315.1 Puia sp.
AATTGCTGTTGGCTACGGAAGGCAAAGTGCGAATGCAGATAAAACTGCGGATTATATTGGAAGAGCTGCTGTTGGTGTTGGGAAAAATGCATTTCCGCTTGCATCATTTAACGGAACAACCGTTGATTGGTTTATTAACGATATCACGATTGATACAACTGACGAAAAATATTCTCTCGCGCAAACACAAACACACAGCACTTATGAAGGCCGCACGGAAGTTGTGAAAGAAATGACGCTTGATGATTTTAAGAAATCTCCAAATGAAATTATCGAAGACAGGGAAAAAGAATTGAAACCTTTCGGCGGAATTGAAAACTATGAAAAAGAAGGAACCTTATTTCCTTATTACGACAAGCCCGGAATTCATTGGGGAATGTCAATAGATTTGAATTCATGCATCGGTTGTGGCGCATGCGCAATCGCTTGTCACGCGGAAAATAATGTTCCGGTTGTTGGCAAAAGTGAAGTGCTGCGTTTTCATGATATGCACTGGATGCGCATTGACAGATATTTCAGCGGCGATCCCGAAGATGCGGACAGCATTCAAACTGTTTTTATGCCGATGCTTTGTCAGCATTGTGATAATGCGCCTTGCGAAAATGTTTGTCCTGTTTCTGCAACCAATCACAGCAGTGAAGGATTAAATCAAATGGCATATAACCGCTGTATCGGTACAAAATATTGTGCGAATAATTGTCCATATAAAGTTCGCCGCTTTAATTGGGCAGATTATACCGGCGCTGATAGTTTCCCGGATAACCAGGTATTCAGCGGCGTTGGAAAATTGGATGATTCAGTGATAATGATGAATGATGATCTGACAAGAATGGTATTGAATCCTGATGTTACTGTTCGTGCGCGTGGTGTGATGGAAAAATGTTCATTCTGTGTACAACGTTTGCAGGATGGAAAATTGAAAGCGAAAAAAGCAAACAGACCATTGAAAGATATGGAAGATGTGGTAACAGCTTGTCAGCAGGCTTGCCCAACCGAAGCGATTGTATTTGGAAATATTAATGACGGATCGAGCCGGATAAAACAAACAAGAGAAAGTAATCCGCAAAGATTATTTTATGCGCTTGAAGAATTACACATTTTGCCAAATGTGAGTTATTTGGCAAAGATTCGCAACACAGAGAAAATATCTGAATCAATATCGGAGAAATAGAACCGAGGCCAAAGGTTGAATAGAGAACTAAAAGTATAAGAGTCCGCCAGCTGGCGGAACGATGATGAGAAGTGGACAGATGCCGGGAATATAAAAATAGAATAATTGACAAGGGATAATTGATAATTAATGATGAATGTTACGATTAAAGAAATCGTACATCGTAAATCATACATCGTAAATTTTTATGGCATTATTAAAATACGAATCGCAGGTAAGACCTCCGCTGGTAGTTGGGGATAAAAATTATCACCAGGTAACAGAAGATATTGTGAGACCAATAGAAACGGATCCTTCCAAATTGTGGTGGATTGGTTTTCTTATTGCAGTTGGTTTATTGTGTTTTGGCATTTATTCTGTTTACCGCGAAGTTGTTTATGGAGTTGGGCAATGGAACATTAATCACACAATTGGCTGGGGTTGGGACATCACCAACTTTGTGTGGTGGATCGGTATCGGACACGCCGGAACATTGATCTCTGCAATTTTATTATTATTCAGACAAGGATGGAGAACGGGTGTGAACCGGGCTGCCGAAGCGATGACAATTTTTGCGGTTATGTGCGCGGGACAATTTCCAATCTGGCACATGGGTCGTGTGTGGATGGGATTTTTTGTATTGCCTTATCCGAATACACGCGGCGTACTTTGGCCAAATTTCAATTCAGCATTGCTGTGGGATGTATTTGCGATATCAACTTATTTCACCGTTTCGTTATTATTCTGGTATTGCGGATTGTTACCGGATCTTGCAACCATTCGCGATCGCGCGCGATTAAAATGGAGAAAACTTTTTTATGGAGTGGCATCATTTGGCTGGTCGGGTTCTACAAAACACTGGCAACGTCACGAAGCATTATCGTTAGTGCTTGCAGGTTTGAGCACACCACTCGTATTATCAGTTCATACCATAGTATCATTCGACTTCGCAACATCGGTAATTCCCGGATGGCATACAACGATCTTTCCGCCATACTTTGTTGCAGGTGCAATTTTTTCCGGCTTTGCAATGGTGCAAAGTTTATTGGTGATAACAAGAAAAGTTTTAAAGCTGGAAGATTATATTACCATTGAGCACATTGATGTGATGAATAAAGTTATTGTGCTTACAGGATCAATTGTTGGTTGCGCATATTTAACTGAATTATTTATTGCGTGGTACAGTCAAAATAAATTTGAAGGATGGGCTTTCATGCAAAACCGCGTTAATCTTTTCAGCCCCCTCGGATGGAGTTATTATATTATGATGGGCTGCAACGTGCTTTCGCCGCAAATTTTTTGGTTTAGAAAATTAAGAAGAAATATTGTTGTTACTTTCTTTATGTCAGTGATAGTTAATATAGGAATGTGGTTTGAAAGATTTGTGATCATTGTTACTTCTATTTACAGAGATTATGTGCCGAGCAGCTGGAGCACTTATTACAGTCCGTCTATTTATGAGCTTGGTTTTTATCTCGGAACTTTTGGTTTATTCTTTACCTGTTATTTCTTATTCTCTAAATTTTTCCCGGTAATTGCATTAGCGGAGATAAAACATATTTTGAAAAAATCAGGAGAAAATTATAAAGAAACAATGAGCGAAGCAGAGCATGAATCAGTGGAAGAGTTTGCGCATGAAATGGCGCATTAACCGGTCTGACGGTCTCCGTCTGACCAATAATTTTTATTATTAACCTTTCTGAATTTCGTTAGAGATTCAGAATAAACTCCCCTTCAGGGGATGGGGGTGACTATGGCGATAAAAAAATTTGCAGTTGGATGTTTTGATGATGAAGCAGTATTATTTCCTGCCGTAAAAAAAGTACGTTCTGCGGGATATAAAATTCATGACGTATATACGCCGATGGCGATTCATGGATTGGATAAAGCTTTGGGTTTGCGTGATACCAGTCTTCACGTTGCAGGATTTATTTATGGAATTTCCGGAACTACAACTGCATTGGGTGGAATCAGTTGGATTTTTACCAGCGATTGGCCGCTCAATATCGGAGGCAAACCACATTTTTCTTTACCAGCATGGATACCGATTACATTTGAGCTGACTGTTTTATTCGCATCGGTAGGAATGGTGTTGACGTTTTGTTATTTGTGTCAGATGGCTCCGTTTGTAAAAAAACATCATTTTAGCTTACGCGCTACAGACGATCGCTTTGTTATGGTAATTGAATGCACACCAAAAACAAACGACGCAGAAGTAATTAATTTTTTGAAAAGTATAGGCGCAGTCGAAACGAATATCCAGGAAGCGGAAACAGGATGGTGGCTCGGCAGGTATGATAAAGAAAGAAAACCATTTGAAAAAAGAGAAACTGCTTTAGTATAAATTTTTGAATTGGAAAGCTGATGAAAAAAATATCAATCATATCATTCTTAATAATTGTTGTTGCTGTTGCAATCAGTTGCAGTGATGTTAAGCGTGAGCCGGGAAGAGTTTATATGCCAGACATGGCGTACAGCCGCGCTTACGAAACATATTCAGTAACGGATGAAGAAAAAGCAGATTTACTAAAGAAAGGAATTCATTTTAGCAATACACCTGTTCCCGGAACAATAAAAAGAGGAGAATTATTTCCATTTCCATTTGCAAAAGATCTTCCGGGAGATTCAACAAATTATATTGCCTCCAAACAATTCAAAAGTCAGATCACCACTCCGGATTCTTTACAGATGATAGAGTCGGAAAGATTATATCTTGTCAACTGTGCAATCTGTCACGGACCAAAATTAGATGGCAACGGACCTTTGTACAGAGGTGGCGATGGTCCTTATCCCGCAGCGCCGGCAAATTTTCTCGGAAAGGCTCAGTATATGACAATGCCAGAAGGACAAATGTTTTATTCAGTTACTTATGGAAAAAATAAAATGGGAAGCTATGCTTCTCAATTAAATACACGTCAGCGTTGGATGGTGATTGCATATATAAAATCGAAACAGGCAGGAGCAGCCGCAACAGCAAGTGCGGCAAAAACAGATTCAACAACAAAAAAATAATTAGCGTTTATTCGTGAATAAAAAAATATAATTGAGAATGTCAGTTAAAGAACATTTTGTAATTCCGAAAAGATATAAAACCTGGTCATTAGCATTAATGGGCGTGGGAGTATTATCATTAATTATCGGATTTCTTGTTTACGGAAATAGTAGTAAAACTGAAGATGTCACTCGCTTCTGGTCGGCGTTATTACAAAACAGTGTTTACTTTTTGTTGGTTGTAAATGCAGCCATGTTCTTTTTTTGTGCAGCTACATTAGCAATGGGCGGATGGCAACTTGCATT
>DATHPY010000701.1:0-4584 GCA_035483315.1 Puia sp.
TGATATTAGTTTCACTATTCATCAAAACGAACAGTGGGCAATTGTTGGCTCATCAGGCAGCGGAAAAACTTTACTTGCAAATACATTGGCCGGCAAAAATTTCTTCACCGGAAAAATTAATTACTATTTTCCTTCAAAAAAGAATAGCAAAAGTTCAATTCTTATTGTTGAGCAACAACATCTTTTTAAAAATCTTTCCAACACAAACGATCTATATTATCAACAACGGTTTAATAGTTATGATTCGGAACAAACGATAACTGTTGCACAAGAATTACAAGAACATTTTTCAAACCAAAATTTTATTGATGACGAATGGCTTGATGTTTTGCATGTTCGCAATTTATTAAATGAGCCGTTGATACAATTATCAAACGGCGAGAATAAGCGTGTTCAACTTGCCATTGCTTTATTGGAAACTCCCGAATTATTAATATTAGATAACCCATTTGTCGGTTTGGATGTTGAAGGAAGAAAAGTTTTACATCAAATTATTCAGAGCATTTCGCAAAAAGGAATTCATGTTTTATTAATTACATCTTACAACGAAATTCCTGAACCCATTACGCATATTGCTTCTCTTGAGAAAGGAAACCTGATTTTTGCTGACGAGAAAATTAGATTCCAGCCAAACGATTACTCAACAAATGAGAGGAATAATTTGGATGCTGAATTATTGCAACAAGTAAAACCTAAAACAGAAAACGATTTCAACGTTGCGATTAAAATGATAAATGTAAATATCAAATACGACGACAAACAAATTCTTCATAATATAAACTGGGAAGTAAAAAAAGGCGAGTGCTGGAATTTATCCGGACCGAATGGCGCTGGCAAATCCACATTATTAAGTTTGATAACGGCTGATAATCCGCAAGCTTACGCTAATGAAATTTATTTATTCGACAAGCGGCGCGGAAGCGGTGAAAGCATTTGGGACATTAAGAAAAGAATTGGTTTTGTTTCACCGGAACTTCATCTTTATTTTGATTTCAGTGCAACTTGTTTCGAAGTAATTGCTTCGGGGTTGTTTGATACGATTGGTTTGTTCCGTCATTTGACTGATAAACAAAATGAAAATGTTTTGTTATGGCTTAAGTTATTTCAATTAGAAAACCTTCAGGCAAAAAGATTATCTCAAATATCTGTCAGCGAACAAAGAAGAACTTTGCTTGCGCGGGCATTAATAAAAACGTCGCCACTATTAATTCTTGATGAACCCTGCCAGGGATTGGATGATGAACAAACTTCCTATTTTAAAAACCTCATCAATCAAATTTGCAAAGCGTTTGATACAACGCTCGTTTATGTCAGTCATTATCAAAATCAAATACCTGAATGTGTGAATCATTTTCTGCGATTAGAAAATGGTAAAGTTATTTCATGAATAAATTTTGAAAAACACATTTCATTTTTCCATCAATTCCTTATATTTAATCAATGGCTAAATCTCTGTTGGTAAGCTGCTTTATATTGCTTCTATGCAATAATCTTTTCGCGCGAACCTACACTGATGATGAAGCGCGTTCTGCCTGGAATGAAATAAAAAAGAACACTCTTACCGAAGAAAATTTCAAACAAACCTGCGATTTAATTCAGGATGTCGCGCAAACAAATATCAACATCAGTTACGAGATACTTGCACAATATCTTCCTATAATTAGATCAACGAGAAACAAACAATGGGTGCATGTTTTATTGATGAACTGGGCAAAAGCCAAAGAGTCGCTGACGGCTTTCGATGAAGCAGATTCTTTATACAAACTCGCACGAGAAAATGCATTTAGCAATTCAAAAAATTATGATGAAGCATTGGTCGGAACAGTATTAATGTATCTCGAATGGGATAAAAAAGATTCTCTTCAAAAATATTTAGCGGTTGGTGAAAAATTCTGTTTGCAAAATAACGATAAAGAAAATCTTTCCTTCATCTATACATTCAAAGCAATGTCGGAGTTGGAAGATACTGCTTTCATGAAAAAGAGTCTTGATAGCGCAGTTTTGTTAGCAGAAAACCTTCCCAATAAAAATGCATTATTTACTGCGAAATATAACCGCGCTATTTTTTATAGCCAGTTTAATTTGCAACAACAGGTAAATGAATTGGATGAATTACTTGAGTTAACAAAGGACTCTTCCTTATCATACAAACCCAAACTTTATGAGCGAACAGCATTTTATTTCAGGAATCCTGCGCCGAGCATTTATTATCAACTGATGCTTGTGGATCTTTTATTGACTGATTATGATAATGCGTGGAAGTTTGCAGAATTATTTTACGACGCAACGGTGAAACCCAATCCCAATGCGCCGCAAGCTGCTGGTTTTAATTCGGTGATGGCGATGGTAAAAACATACCAGGGAGAATACGGCGAAGCAAAAAATTATCTTTCCAAAAGCTATAATTTGTTTCATCTTCTTGGAAATAAAATTTCTTATCCTACGTATAACCTTGCTGCCGGCATGCTTGCTGAGCACGAAAAAAATTATTCCGATGCATTAAATGATTACGCATTAGCATACAAAAACAGCAGCATGGCTTATGGATTGCATTTGATGCCGCCGGAAATTTATTATGCTCATGCGCTTATCCTCAACCAAAAATTCGATTCAGCCCAAAAATTATTTTCACAGCTCGAACCAATTGTAAAGACAAGAACATATTCCGCAATTGGGTATTACTATTATAAATATCATGCAGAGCTGATGAAAGCGAAAGGAGATAATGCTGGATATAATAAAACGATTGAAACTTTTTACGCGATAAAAGATTCACTTACAAATTTCAATCATTATCGCGCGATACAGGAAGTGGAAACAAGAATGCGCGTTCACGACAAAGAATTACAAATAACTAAGTTGAACGACGAGAACGCAACAAAACAAAAAGAATTAAGAACTGAAAAAATTTTCCTGGTAATATTTTCAAGTCTTGCAGCAATAATAATTGCTTTGCTGATTGCGTATAGCCAGAATCAACTTCGTCGCAAACAACAGGCGGAACAGATCACGGCACAAAATGAAATTCTTCAACAGAATAAAATAATAGAGATACAAAAACAGCATCGTATAGATGTAATGCAAGGTGCAATTGATGCAGAAGAAAATGAACGTCATAAAATTGCCGACCAGTTGCACGATGAAACAGGAGCTATGCTGGCACTGGCTTCACTTAATATTTCTTCGGTTTTGGAAAAAGGAAAAGATGATCTTCAGTCGCAGGAAAAAATTGAGAAAGCTCATGAAATACTGACAACCGTTTCTTCATCAATAAGAGATATCAGTCATAGGCTCACCCCACTTCTTATCGAAAAATATGGATTTAAAAAAGCGATTGAAGACATGGCGCATCCAGTTAATCTTTCCGGAAAATTAAAATTGGAAACGGTAGTAATTGGATTTGATGATGATAGTAAATATCCGATTTCATTAATAAATAATCTTTTTCGAATTATACAGGAACTTGTTCATAATATTCTGAAACACGCACATGCTTCCAACGCAATGCTGGAACTTGTTGAGCATGCGAATCATATTTCTATAATGGTGGAAGATAATGGAATCGGCATTGATGATTTTACCGAAGCAAAAGGCAACGGAATTAAAACAATTCAATCTAAAATTGCGTATCTTAATGGAGATATAGAAATTCAAAAAAAGAAAGATAAAGGAACACTGATTGTGATTGAAATTAACGTGTAAAAGGCAATACGATGGCTCTGAAATTAGTAATAGCTGACGATCATCCGTTACTTGTTGATGGTTTGAAACAAGTGCTTGAAGAAATTAAAAACGTTGAAGTTGTTGCAACGGCAGGAAATGGGTTTGAATTAATCAACGTGTTGCGCAAAACTTCCGTTGATATGGTTTTGCTCGATTTGCAAATGCCAAAAATAGATGGCATTGATTCTCTCAAAATTTTAAAAAAAGATTTCCCAAAACTCAAGATCGTTGTATTTACTAATTATGGTCAGCTCAAACTGATCAAAGAAATAAAATCATTGGGTGCAAATGGATATTTGCTGAAAAATAGTACATCAACAATTTTAAAAGAAGCCGTGAATGCAGTTGCGTCCGGGAAAAGCTGGTACCAGGATTTGAATACGGAAGTAAAACAATCAGTTCTTCTTACTAATGATTTCATGAAAAAATATCAGCTCACAGAAAGAGAAGCTGAGATCATTGGTAAAATTGCCGAAGGGCTTACTACAAAAGAAATTGCCTCACAGTTGTATGTTAGTGAATTTACAATCAATACACACCGAAGAAATATCTGCAGAAAGCTAAACATTTACACACCTGTCGGACTACTCAATTTCGCCAAAGAACATGGGCTTGTATCTTGATTTTATATATAAATTATTGATTATTAATTAATAATGAATTATAAAAAATTATTGCTTCAAAAAGCTCATTTTTTTTTCTGTTATTTATCAAATGCGTAATTTTACTTTATCAGTTCATTTAATATCCAACTACATTTGATGAACGATATTGATTAGCCCTCACTTACCATCCATTAATTTCTGAGGCGAACGCCCGTTAATTCTTTTTTTTAATTTTTAAAATGTGAAGTATGTACTC
>DATHPY010000702.1:0-3390 GCA_035483315.1 Puia sp.
GTAAATGCTGTTGCCAATTCTGTTGTGCCAAAGATCACTATTATCATTGGCAATTCTTATGGCGCTGGCAATTATGCGATGTGCGGGAAAGCGTATGATCCGCGTTTTATTTATGCGTGGCCTTCTGCAAAAATTGCCGTAATGGGAGGCGACCAGGCTGCAAAAACATTATTGCAGATACAGGTAAGTTCATTAAAAGCAAAAGGAAAACTGATAGAGCCTGAAGAAGAAAAGAAATTACTGGATGAGATCAAAAATCGTTACGACAAACAAACATCTCCCTATTACGCAGCCTCACGGTTATGGATAGACGCGATTATTGATCCAATTGATACACGCAGATTAATTGCAGAAGGATTAAAAGCTGCAAGCAATAATCCTGAAATGCCTGAATTTAAAACAGGAGTGATACAGGTTTAATTGATAATTGATAATTGATAATTGATAATTGATAATTGATAATTGATAATTGATAATTGATAATTGATAATTGATAATTGATAATTGATAATTGCGATACGCTATGATCACTTTCGGGTTGCTTGTTTCTTGAACCTTGTTTCTTCTTTCTTGTGCCTTGTTCCTTGTATCTTACTCCATATTTCTTATTTTACATTTCTAATTTTCACCATTGCACAAAGACCAATTAATAATTTACACAGACGGCGCATCCCGCGGAAACCCTGGCCACGGCGGCTATGGCACAATATTGATGTGGAAAGGAAAAGAAAAAGAATTATCAGCAGGCTATCGCCGGACAACAAATAACCGGATGGAATTGATGGCTGTTATTGCCGGGCTGGAAGCATTGACAAAAGATGACCTTAACGTAATAATTTATTCCGATAGTCAGTATGTTGTAAAAGCGGTTGAAGAAGGTTGGTTAAAAAAATGGATAGCGACAAATTTCAAAGGCGGAAAGAAAAATAAAGATCTATGGTTAAGATTTTATGATCTGCAGCAAAAAAATAACATTAGTTTTAAATGGGTAAGAGGTCATACAGATAATCCGCACAATAATCGCTGTGATGAATTGGCAACCGAAGCGGCAGATGGAAACAATTTATTAATAGATGAGGAATTCGAAAGAGAATCTGGCAAATAATATTTCAAGTAGAATATTTCACGCAAAGACGCAAAGATGCATGAACGCCAAGATGTAAGAATTAATTTTAAATCCTTATTACTTCTTTGCTCCTTTGCGTCTTTGCGTGAAACTAATCTAACAGTTTGAAAAAGAAAATCGGCATATTCACAGCTTCCGCAATTGTCATCGCCAACATGATTGGCACGGGAGTTTTTACCAGCGTGGGTTTCCAGTTGTCAAAAGTGCAAAGCACGTGGACGATTTTATTACTCTGGCTTGCCGGCGGATTACTTGCATTATTCGGCGCGTTTGCTTACGCAGAGTTAGGAACACACTTCAAAGAATCCGGTGGCGATTATATTTATTTATCGCGGGTGTTTCATTCCGTGCTTGGTTATTTGTCTGCGTGGGCAGGATTAACCGTTGGCTTTTCCGCGCCGGTTGCACTCGCAGCAATGGCGTTCACAAAATATCTCGCGCCTTTCGGTTTACAAAATAATGTGTGGCTTGCTGTTGCAATCATAATTCTCATCGGGCTCATGCACAGTTTTACCATCAAACACAGCAGCAGATTTCAAAACAGCACAACCATCATCAAAGTATTATTTATAGTTGTTCTTATTGCGATCGGATTTATTTTTCATGGCAACGCAAGCAACGCAGTAAACTTCAGCCGTGGTTGGCAACACGAAATTCTTGAACCCGGTTTTGCTGTGTCAATGATCTATGTAAGCTTCGCATACACGGGTTGGAATGCCGCAGCTTACGTTGCAGATGAAATTGATAACCCGCGAAAAAATATTCCGCGATCATTGATCGGCAGCACACTTTTTGTTTCTGTCGCTTATATTTTGTTTCAGTTTGTGTTGTTGAAAAATGCAACAGTAAATGAATTGCAGGGAAAAGAAGAAGTCACTTTTATTTCTTTTCAAAATTTACTTGGCAGCGCCGGCGGCAAGTGGGTAAGCATTTTTATTGCAATTCAGCTACTCGCCACCGTTAGTTCGTATCTGTGGGTTGGTCCGCGCGTAACCTGGGCAATGGCGCGCGAAAATAAATTGTGGCAACCACTCGCGAAAAAAAATAAACACGGCATCCCCGTTGCTGCAGTGTGGGCGCATGTTGCAATAAGCATTGCACTCGCACTCACGGGCTCATTCGAAAAAGTATTTTTATACGCTGGTTTTGTTCTAACATTAATGGCGTCATTGACAGTTGCAACAAGTTTATTTATAAAAGATCAACGGCCGGAAACTTTTAAAAGTCCGCTCAAACCTGTTTTGCAAATTATTTTTTTGCTGTTCAACACGGCGGTTTTAATTTATACATTAATTGATCGGCCAAAAGAAAGTCTCTATGGCATCGGCATTCTCGCAATTGGTTTGGTCATTTATTTTTTCGATAAGCCTGTTGTTGGTACTGAAGAAAAAATAATTTTGTAACCGGCATTTGTTCTTTCTTCAACATTCTTGCGTCGCACTCTCGTACGGCAATAATTCTATTGAACTTCAGTCTGCTCATTCATCTTCAAAATTAATTCAGAGAGATCACAAGACCTGACAGGTTTTTAAAACCTGTCAGGTCTATGGAATGCAAAATGTGCTGGATGATATCTCACATAACTTTCACTTTTATTTATTTTCATACATCCATCCCCGTTATCTTCACCAATTAATAAAACACCGGAACGTTTTTAAATGAACCTTCTGTAATCAATACTGAACTGGGAGTACCATAAATATCATTTGGATAATTTTGAGATATCAGTGGTGTAAGACGCCCCGAAAAAGTTCCGCTTATAAGTCCATTTTTACTGGAAGTGACTGTAAAGCCAATGCTATCTGTCGCTGACTGCAAATAATCATTTGTGCCATTGTACTCTGTGATAAAAAAATCTAAATTTCCGGTAATATTATAATTACCTGTAGTTAAAGTATCGGTAAGGAACATAAACGTAAACTCGCCCGCACTGGTTACTGCATCAAAATCATAATAAGTCGATTCTTTACTACAGCCCAATGTATACCCAGTGGGGTCCTGATTTTTAGCATCAGCAACCGTCAGGTTCACCGGGTTTCCATTTACTTTATAACTCAGCGTTGCAGTCACATTACCCTGCCCTGAAGAATTTTCAGAATTGAGCATAGCATCCGGAATGGATTGTTTTAAGCAGGATGATAAAGAGATCGTTGCTGCAATCGTTATTAAATAAAATTTCATAGTTATAATGTTTAAGAATTTTTATTTCTTGCTAATTATCTGAATCTCTTTTTTTGAAGCTGATATATCTTGATATTCCCAAA
>DATHPY010000703.1:0-4629 GCA_035483315.1 Puia sp.
TTATGGTTTTGAATTATTGAGCGATCAGCCAATTCCGGTTGATGATACAAATGTTTACGAATTACTTTCTCCCGATAACCTTACTATGGATATTCAGCGCAGCGTGAACAGCGCGGAAATGGCGAAAAGAAAATTTCGTGACATTGCAGTCATCGGCGGATTAATTTTCCAGGGTTATCCCGGCGAATATAAAAAACAAAGACATCTTCAGTCAACAGCATCTCTTTTATTCAATGTGTTTTCCGAATATGATAAAGACAATTTATTATTGCGGCAAGCATATAACGAAGTGATGGAACAGCAAATGGAAGAAGCGCGGTTAAGAAATATGCTGGAAAGAATTCAGCAGGGAAAAATTGTTATTACGTTTCCACAAAAACTAACACCATTTTGTTTTCCGTTAAAAGTTGACAGCATGCGTGAAAATTTTTCATCTGAAGAATTGGAAGACAGGGTGAAGAAAATGCAAACGCAACTGACAAGATAAAAATTCAAAAGCAAAAATGTTTTATCATCGGGAGTCTTCATTTCGAACGAGCCGCAATAATTTTAAATTTTCAGTATTTAATGGCGAGTGAGAAATCTGCTCTTTATATTTTCAAAATACATTGCACAAGATTTATCACTTCGCGTAAAATTGTTTTATTTCAAAATCTCTAATGCTCCGTTCGAAATGACGAAAACAGAAGTAAATGCGTCATTCTTCCTGATTTTAATAATTTAAAACTTATACTGCAATTAGTTTTGAATTTTATCCTTTTTCATTTTTACTTTTGTCCAATGCAAATTCCTGTTTCATACAAAATACAAAAACAGCAACTTTGGCTTTCTGCAGAGCGATGCATTTTTTGGGAAGAAGAAAGATCATTGATCGTTTCCGATCTGCATTTTGGAAAAACGGGGCATTTTCGTAAATCCGGGATCGCTGTCCCGCAAAGTGTTTTCAAGGAAGATCTGCAAAGATTAGTGGCGCAGATCCAGCATTTTCAGCCAAAGCATTTAATTGTTGTTGGGGATTTTTTTCACAGCAATGCCAATAAAGAATTAGAATTATTTCAAAAATGGCGCGATGATTTTTCTCACATCAGCATTCATCTTGTAAAAGGCAATCATGATATTTTGCACAACGATTGGTATTCATCATGCGATATTAATTTGAACGAAAAAGAAATGAATATCAGTGAATTTACTTTTATTCATGATATCGCTTCCCGTATTTCTGCCAACGAAAAACGAACAACGATCAACTATTATTTCTCCGGTCACATCCACCCCGGAATACGAATTAGCGGTGCAGGAAAACAATCTTTGTGTTTTCCCTGTTTTTATTTTGGGAAAGAATATGCGGTGTTGCCGGCTTTCAGTCATTTTACGGGAGTTGCATTAATTGATCCGGAAGAAGATGAAAATGTTTTTGCGATTGTGAAGAATAAATTAGTGCAACTGCAATGAGATTTTTTTCTCGCAAAGACGCGAAGGCGCTAAGGATTTAATTTATAAATGTCTTATCATAGCGTCATTGCGCCTTTGCGAGATATTCAAATTTTGTCCTTCCACCACCACCAATTTAATTTTTCTTTTTCTGGTTTTGGCGTTTCCGCAAAATAAACAGCGCAGCGAAAAACATAAAGCAGGCAACGATCTTGTGTGACGCCAGCACGATCATTAGACAATTGATATAATTTCTCCGGGTTTTTTCTTCGCAGGTCACTTACTTTTCTAATACCAATATTATACAGATCATTTGCAATAGATCTACCAACACCGGGAATGACTTGCAATTCTCTCAACGCAAGTTCTTTCTCAGAAAAATTTTTGGTTAATATTGATGTTGATTCTTGCATGTTATTAAAAATATATCTCGCAAAGGCGCAACGGCGCGAAGTTTGAAAGAAAAATTATTGTATTTTTTTGCGCCTTCGCGACTTTGCGTGAAACTCTTAATTCATTTTCTTTTTCATCACACTCACTTGTTCCTGTAGATTATTTACTAAACTCGCCAGCTGATTCACATCCCATCTTTGCTGTGTGTTTGCTTTACTGATGATCATTTGCGCTTTCCATAATTCAATTACATCTTCCGCATTTACATTGTATGGTTGGTAAGCCGTGTTATCGCTGATCAGTGTGAATTTATTTTTCAGCTTATTATTTTTCATCACTCTTTTATAAACAATGCCTTCGCTGCGCGACACAACAATATAAGTTTGATTGCTTTTTACATCATCGGTATTATCCACTTTTTCGCCAACAATAACAGAGCCGCTTTGCGTTGGCAACATGGAATCACCAACAATTTCAAACGCGCGGTAATTTCCCGGAGCAAGCATCGGTAATGTAAAAGTATTCAGCTCATCCAAAAATTCCGGGTCGCCATAACCGGCAAGATAACCCGCCGCAGCTTTTACCGGCACCATTTGAATATCGTTGGAAGCCGTAGCCAGCTTCAGTGCGCGGCGTTTTGCCAAATAACTTCCACCGCCTTTTGTTTCGTTCAGATCTTTGCGCAACAATTCATCCAGCGTCAGTTTAAAAATATTGCCAACCGTTTCCAGCACATCAATTCGCGGGTCAGCGCGTTCTTCTTCATAAGCGCCCAGCAGTGAGCGTTTAATTTTCAGCTTCATCGCAAATTCTTCCTGCGTCCAGCCGCGCAGTTTGCGCAGGTATTTGAGGTTTTGACACGCAATTGACATAACTAATAAATTTAGACTAAAATTACTAATATTTTTGACAATTCAAAATTTTTCTTCTCACGTCTTTCTTTTCACGTCTGACTATTATGATACCAGCATCAGTTTTCATAGCATCATCGTTACGTCGTCTCGCCTCAGGCGAGATTCATCGGTAGTGCTGCTATTGAACGGTGGTCCTAAATAAATATCTCACTAATTATTTCTTATTAACTTCATTTTCTAAAAAAATATTTGCCATGGAAAATCAAAATAATATTGGAGAAACCTCCACCAATCAAATCATCAAACAGGTAATAAATTATTGGTTGGATCGCAATAAAGCCGTAACAAATTTTATTAATAAATATCCCGATGATGTTTATTACAAAGAAGTGGCGTCAAACAGAAGTCGCGCAATTTATTTATTCGGGCATCTTATTGCTGTTAATGATGGCATGTTGCCAATGTTCGGTCTTGGCGAAAAAATTTTTCCGGAATACGAAGCAATTTTTCTTTCTGCACCGGATAAATCTGTCGCAGATCTGCCATCATTATCTGAGCTAAAAAAATCCTGGGAAAAATTAAATGCAACACTTGCGGAGCATTTTAATAAAATGACAGCGAATGAATGGTTAGACAGACACATGTCTGTTTCGGTTGAAGATTTTAAACGCGAACCTCTGCGAAATAAATTAAATGTATTAATAAACAGAACCAATCATCAGAGCTATCATTGGGGGCAAATGATGTTATTGAACCCATAAGTTTTGGATGAATAAATAAACTTCTGTATTTTTAATATCACTATTTTTTGAGATTATGCAAGGCAATCTACTGTATGTAACTAATATTAAACCTTAACCGCTGAATTTCTTTTCCTTTTAATCCGTTACAGAATAATACATCTTCATTAAAAAATTTGAACTTTTACCCCATTCAAAGTTCAAATTTTCTATTTAGAGTATAGACCGGAGCTATACAATAGAATGATCAACGTAACAACTGAAAAAATTATTTAAAAACTCTTGTTGTTAGTTACGAGTTGCAAACCGCATTTAATAGTGAATGTGTTGTAAACAACTTTTCCTTACTGACAAATTTGATCTATGAAATCAAGATTAACTGCTAAAGAAAAAGTGAAGGCAATATGCGACGCTTTACAAAAGACGATATTGCTTTTATATTGGAGAATTTTCCGGAAAAATTTACATGGCACGATCCTTCCGATCCTTTTATTGTTTCTTATGGCGGAGTTTTTAAAGGCGAAATTGGTATGTCGGAATTTTTTCATCAACTCGGCACGAACACCATATGCATTTATTTGAAGTCCACGAGTTTATTGCCGAAGATGATAAAGTTGTAGCAACAGGCAAATATGAATTTCGGAGTACAAGAACCGGCGAATATGCCGTCAGCGAATGGATAGTGATATTTCATTTTGAAAATGAAGAACCACGTTCAGCGCAAATGTATTACTGTATTACAACACTTCCGATGTTGAAAAAGCATTTTTATAAAAATTTTTCCGTGCATTCCATTGATAATTACCGACTAATCTGTAAATAAAAATGTCGGGCATTTTTAAAAATGTCCGGCATTCTTCCTTGTAATTGTTAAAATTCTTACACAAATTTCTTAAAGAAATTAATTAACCAGGCTCATTAATAAACTGCAAACTATAAACTGGAAACTTTCTTAACTTTGCCC
The DNA here is from genome assembly GCA_035483315.1 of Puia sp. Taxonomy (GTDB): domain Bacteria; phylum Bacteroidota; class Bacteroidia; order Chitinophagales; family Chitinophagaceae; genus Puia. The sequence continues at coordinate 4,383 of DATHPY010000703.1, forward strand.
CCCTGTCAATTTGGCTCACAAGGCATTGTAGCACTTTTTTTGCCAAGATTAGGAATTACAATCTAACACCAGGATATCATGAGCATATTTTCGAAAATTTTTGGCGGTAATAAATCTGAAAAAGATATTAAAATAATTGCGCCGCTTGTTGATGAGATCAATAAACATTTTGCGTCTTACCAATCATTATCTAATGATGAATTAAGAGCAAAAACAAATGAATTCAAACAACGCATAAAAGATTATC
>DATHPY010000704.1:0-2995 GCA_035483315.1 Puia sp.
AAAAATTTCGGATTGTTTTGTTAAACAGCTACATAATTGATGCGGAGAATGTGAAGCCATTGCATCAATCGCGCTATTTGAAAAGTAGTATCAATTTCAAACCATTTTATTGCATTGTTTGGTCTGCCGGGAAATTTATGATGATTGTTGTGATACGATTCTCCAACAAAAAAAAGATCTACGGGAATAATATTTTTTGATGTGTTGTTCAGTTTAAAATTTTCATATCCAAATTTATGCGCCCACCAGTTCACTACTGATCCTTGAATTGCGCCCATCGCAAAAGTCAGCGGCAAAAAAAGATATTCCCACCACACAGTTACGAGCTGCGTGTAAATAAGTAAATAAATTAAACCCCAGGCCAAACGGGAAACCCACGTATGAGCAAGGCGGTCGAAAGATTCCCAATAAGGCAGATCTTTTTTGTATTTATCTTCTACACAACTTTTATTTTTATAAATTTTGTGGTAATAATTTCTTGTTCTCCACATCAGCATAAATAAATTTTGGCTGAATAAAGGTGAATGCGGATCGCCTTCTTTATCGGTATGTGCGTGATGCAAACGATGCATCATGGCATAAGAAGATGCGCTGATATATGATGAACCTTGCGTAAAATAACAGCAAACATGAAATATTTTTTCCCACGTTTTTGACATGGAATACATGTTATGAGCCGCGTAACGATGATGAAAAAAAGATTGAAAAAATAATGAAATATACCAATGACAGATAAAAAATATTAGGAGAGCCATATGTATTATTTCGGTTTTAGTATTTCACTAAAAACAGCGCAGGCTTATCTGACAAAGGTTTTTAACAAAACTTCCGGACGTTAAATATACCGATACTTTATTAAAATTGACGGCTTATGATATTATTAATTAAAAGTATAGAAAGAAATCAAAGATTGTCCCGGTTTTTGGTGTCAAAATATGATTTTAATTCTTTCGTGCTTTTTAAAAGTTTATCGGGCACCAAAGCGTATTCTTTTTTTATTATTCTGTAAGATCTGAGCAATGTTGTTTTATATTTTTTAAGAAAATCTAGTTCAATCTGCATGTATTTACAGCATGGACTAAAAAGTTTATTCCGTATTTTTAAGTAAATAAAATTTTGTGAGGCGGTCATCATTACCGGAAAGAAAAAAAATGCCTGAACTGCGGAGCTGATGTGCCTGATAAATTTTGCTCACATTGCGGACAAGCCAACACTGAACCCAAAGAATCTTTTTTTCATCTTGTTGCCGATTTCTTCTCCGATATCACTCATTACGATTCCAAAGTTTTTGTTACGTTGAAAGATTTAATATTCAAACCCGGTTTTCTTACCAAAGAATATAATGCGGGCAGAAGAGTAACCTATCTTAATCCCGTAAGATTATATGTATTTATTTCTGCAGTTTTTTTCTCATCCTTTTTACAAGCAAAAAAGAAAATGAAAAAAATGAAAAAGATGATGACCAGGCAACAAATATTTTTCGTCAGAAATTTGCAGATAGCTTGCGCATCGCAGCAAATAATTTTCAGCAATCAGCTTCTGATACGGGTCGAAAAAATGTTTACAAAGAAATCGCTTCGCGGATTGAGCCGCCAAAAAGCCCTGCTGATTTAGAATCCTTCGGATTTTTTTTCAGTTCATCGGGCGAATTGGTTATTGAGATGGGAGAATATAAATATCATAATCTTCTTGAGTATGATTCTGTTCAAAAAAAATTGCCGGATAGTTTAAAAGACCAGGGGTTTATGCGATGGCTGCTTCGCAATAATATCAGGTTGAAATCAGAACATGAAAACAGAAGTCACGTCAGGATCAGTATAGATATGCAACACAGCCTTCCCAAAATAATGTTTGTATTATTGCCGCTGTTTGCATTTTTCGTTTCATGTTTTTACAGCAGAAAAAAATATTTTTACGCGCAACATGCAATCTTTACAATACATTTTCACTCTTTTATTTTTTTATTATTTCTCCTGGTTTTATTGCTCGATAAAATTTTTCCCTGGGAATGGTCTGGTTTAATTATTTGTGCGGTTGGCCTTTTTGTTGGTTTTTTATATCTCACATTTGCATTAAAAAAAGTGTACCAGCAATCATTAATATTGTCGGGAGTAAAAGCGCTGGCAATTAGTTTTATTTATTCCATTGTGGTTATTATATCAATATGGCTCCTTGTGCTAATTACTTTTTTGTTTGTTTGATCGTTTGCAGTAACAATAAAAAAACCAGGAATTTTTAATTCTTAGTTCTTTCAAAATAATAACAAACTTTAATTAGATCTTTTCACAAGACTAATAATGGAAAGCAACACCCACGCGGGATGCCACCGCCACCAACTAATGCAACATCGGAAATGTTATGATGGGGAGATCGAAAAGGTCGCTTTGCAACAAGCGTCGCATTTTCCGGAAGTTTGCCGGCAACACTGTGAATTTTTGTTGTCTCCAACGCTTCATGTAAATTAAGCAGGGGTAATATTGTCGGCAAACGCTTTGCCAACGTGGTCTTTGCCGGCTCCTGGCGGACCAATTAAAATAGCATTATGTCCGCCGGCTGCTGCAATTTCCAATGCGCGTTTTATATTTTCCTGACCTTTTACATCGTTAAAATCAAGATCAAAATTATATTGCGTGGATAAAAATTCATCTCGCGCATTTACGGTTATATATTGTAGTGAGTTTTCATCACGAAAAAAATTGATCACTTCGTTGATGTGTTCAACGCCGTAAACTTTAAGGTTATTTACCATTCCTGCTTCTCGCGCATTTTGTTTCGGAACAATCAATCCTTTAAAATTTTCTTTGCGTGCCTGTATCGCAATTGGCAACGCGCCTTTAATTGGTTGAATGCTTCCATCCAAACTCAACTCGCCCATTATCACATAACCTTTCAGTGCATCAGCATTTTCAATTTGTTCTGTGGCGCCTAAAACGCCGATCGCAATGGGCAGATCAAAAGAAGAACCGGATTTTTTTATATCAGCAGGAGCGAGGTT
>DATHPY010000705.1:0-2911 GCA_035483315.1 Puia sp.
AAAAATTGCTTTTGATTATATCGCCAACAAATCAAATCGTTTAAGCAAAGCATTCAGAGATGCAAGTTTTGAATTCAATAAAACTTTTAGCGGACAAAGAGTTCAATCCGAAAGATGGAAATCAATTGTTTCAGTTGCAGATAATGGTTTGCAGGATGTGCTCGGTCAATTATTCGTTCAAAAATATTTTCCGCCGGAAGCAAAACAAAGGATGGACGAACTCGTGAATAATTTACAAAAAGCATTTTCCGCACGCATCGCAAAACTCGACTGGATGAGCGATTCAACAAAACAAAAGGCGCAGCAAAAACTGGCAGCTTTTCTAAAGAAGATCGGCTATCCTTCCAAATGGAAAAATTTTGATGATGTTGACATTGACCGCAATGATTATTTCGGAAACAGGGAACGCCTCGCAGTACATTATTTTAAAGAAGAGATTGCCAAAATTGGCAAGCCTGTTGATAAAACAGAATGGGGAATGACGCCGCCAACAGTTAATGCGTATTACAATCCCACTTTTAATGAGATCGTTTTTCCTGCTGGAATTTTGCAACCACCATTTTTTAATTTTGATGCGGACGACGCCGTTAATTATGGCGGAATCGGAATGGTGATTGGACATGAAATGACGCATGGTTTTGATGACCAGGGACGGCAATATGATGCAGATGGAAATTTAAAAGACTGGTGGACAAAAACGGACGCCGATAAATTTAAAACGAAAGCAGATATTATTGTCAAACAATACGATCAATTTACCATTTTAGATACACTGCATATAAACGGGCAATTAACACTCGGAGAAAATCTTGCCGACATCGGCGGAATTTCCATTGCTTACGACGCATTTAAAATGACAGACCAGGGAAAAGGAAATGAAACGATTGATGGTCTCACTCCCGATCAACGTTTCTTTCTTGGATTTGCGCAGGCGTGGAGATTAAAAGTACGGCCGGAAACAATGCGCACATATATATCTATAGACGAACATTCGCCAGAACATTACCGCGTGGATGGACCGTTATTTAATTTCGACCCGTTTTACAAAGCGTTTGATATTTCCGATAAAGATAAAATGTACCGCAAGCCGGAAGACAGGACATTGATCTGGTAATTTTCAAATTGCTCAATTACGCAATTTGAAAATGAAGAATTAATAATAAAGACTGTTTCGATTAGCGCCGACCTTTAGGTTGGCGCTTTTTTTGCGATTGTCTGAACCAGGATTTTAACCTGATTTTTCTTATTCACCCGAGAGATTTTTTTCAGGATACTCAGCTAATAAGGATAAAATCCTGGTTCAGACAAAATAGAAATCTAACAGTAATCTATAACCGAAATTAATAAACTCGTAATTATTCGTGTAATTCATCTTGCATTATCTATCGAAGAAATACGTAGACAAATTTCACACATCATTCAGGAGTTTACTATCAATAAAAATCAGTTTTACTCTATTATCATTTATCTGTTAAAATGGTATATTGTTTGCATTCAGAAATACATGATCGTACCCTTTTCCATACCGTTTGAATTCAACGGCAAAAATTACTTATGCGAAATTGAGCCAATAAAAAGTTATTGGGACAAACAACCAACTTCCTTCCAGGTTACTTTAAACAATGTTTATTTTGGGATTATTTCTTTCACTGGGAAAAACTGGGAGAGTGATACCAATAAAAATAACCTGGTTGAAAAAATCGGTAATATAATTCATGAACAATTTGTGTTGTCATGAAATGAGTTATCGTTTTTTTTGTTGACACAATAATTTTTTTGATTTTTTTTTCGCATAAACGAATATAGAATTGCGTTAATATTTTGAAATCCGTATTACCATGAAAACCGCCCTGCTATCGGGGTTCGTTATCCTCTTCATTTGCGCAGGATACGTACTGAAACCCTCATATAACCCTCCTGCAAAGAAAATCTATTTGCCAGTTGTAGCAACCGCTGTTACTTCAGATAAAACAAGTTTTAAAAATTCAGATATACTTGCCCGTCAGCAAATTCCTGTTTTGTGTTATCACCAAATTCGCGATTGGCGCGCTTCGGATTCTAAAAGAGCGAAAGATTATATTGTTCCCGTTGCTGTTTTCAAACAACAATTAAAAATGCTTGCAGATAGTGGCTATCACACTATTTCCCCCGATGAATTGTATGATTATTTGACTAAGGGTTCTCCCTTACCGTCAAAACCGATCATGCTTACTTATGATGATACTGATCTCGGACAGTTCACTGTTGCGTACCCGGAAATGCAGAAATATAATTTTAAAGGATTGTTTTTTATTATGACCGTTTCATTGAATCGCCCTAACTATATGAGTCGCGACCAAGTGAAACAATTATCCGACGCGGGAAATACAATTGGTTCGCATACCTGGGATCATCATAATGTAAAACAATACAAAGGCAATGATTGGAAAGTGCAGCTCGATAAACCCACGCAACAATTGGAAAGTATAACGGGCAAGCCTATACGCTATTTCGCTTATCCGTTTGGTTTGTGGAATGAGCAGGCGATCCCTGAATTGAAAAAAAGAGATTTTAAAGCAGCGTTCCAGCTCATTACTAAAAGAGATCAGCAGGAACCTTTATATACCATCCGCAGAATAATTGTGCCGGGCTATTGGTCGCTGAGCACATTACATAATGCGATGCAGAAAGATTTTTAATCGGGTATTATGGTTTGTACCTGATCTGTGATTGTGATTATTATTTTTGGAAAAGAAAATATCCATACTTCGGTATGGATTTTCTTTTTTAGGGATATCCTGAAATAATTGACAAGAAAATTTATGTACTGGTCAGCATTGCTACTATTAAGCATCGTTGCGTCGCACTCTTGTACATTTTATTTTCTATTGAGCAAGCAACTCTCCAATAAAACTTATCAATATTAATTTTT
>DATHPY010000706.1:0-7900 GCA_035483315.1 Puia sp.
CATCATCGGGAATTTTTGATAAAGTTATTATTAACTACAAGATTTCTCCTTCCTGGCAAAAAAGAATTGATTTGGTGGTGAGTTCGCCGGACAATGAATATATAAATCATGTTGCTGATGCCGGCGTAATTGCAAATGGTAAACAAACAATGCACAATGGCTTGAAAATACATTTGGGCAGTTATTATGGACCAGAATATTCGAAACTTTTATTATTAAATCGCGGTGTGCATGAGCCGCAGGAAGAAAGAGTTTTTCAGGAAGCGCTTAAAACTATTCCGGCAAATGCCACTATGATCGAGATGGGTTCCTTCTGGAGTTTTTATTCTATGTGGTTTAATCAGCAAATCAAAGGAGCAAAGAATTTTATGATAGAACCTGATCACTTTAATTTAGGTCATGGTAAGAGAAATTTTTCTCTAAATAAAATGAAGGGAACTTTTATTCCCGCATTCGTCGGCAAAGAAAATAAATATGAAAACGGAATGAGAACTATTTGCGTAGACGATTTTGTAGCAGAACACAAAATCTCATTTGTTCACATGCTGCATAGCGATATCCAGGGATTCGAATATGAGATGCTCGAAGGAGCAAGCAATTCATTTAACGCGAAAAAGATCGGTTACGTTTTTATTTCGACTCATTCAAACGATGTTCATTACAAATGCCTTAATTTTTTGCAGCAAAGAAATTTTATTATCATCGCTTCGGCTGATTTGCATGCAACTTTTTCGGAAGATGGGCTGATTGCAGCAAGAGCGCCTTATTTTGAAGGAATTGATTCCGTACTAATTTCCCATGTTTAAAAAAATTGTGATCATTCATTTTCAGCCCCTGGAATTATATCCGCCGATACAAAATCTTATTAATTTTTTCGGGTGCGAAACAGCTGAACATCAAATAAGCATAATAACAACTGGTTCAAAAAATAAAATACCCTCGTTTCAAACAAAAAATATTAGAATATTTCGATTTGGCAAATCGGGAGAAAGAAATGTTTTTTTCAGATACTTTAATTATTTCATTTTTTATTCTTTCAGTTTAATAAAACTGATAATAAAAAAACCAAACCGGATTTTTTATTTTGAAACACTTTCTTCTTACCCGGCATTTTTATATAAAAAATATTTCAACAGGAATACAGAAATATTGATTCATTATCATGAATATTCTTCGCCACAGGAAATTGCGCATGGCATGAAACTCAATAAAATATTTCACGAACGTGAAAAATATCTTTATCCCGATGCACTTTGGATTTCGCACACCAATGAGCATAGAATGGAATTATTTAAAAAAGATGAATACCCGGTATTGATAAATAATGCACACATTCTTCCAAATTATCCACCGGCAAGCTGGCAAACTTCAGATGAAAAAAATATTTCAGAGCCGTTGAAAATAATAATGATCGGTGCATTGGGTTTTGATACAATGTATGTTAAAGAATTTGCTGAATGGATAATTCAACAAAATGGAAAAGTAATTTGGGACATTTATAGTTTTACAATTTCCAGCGGAGCAAAATCTTATTTGGAATCTTTGCATACAAAATATATTACTTTGAAAGAAAGTGTGGAATACAAAAAACTCCCCGAAGTTTTAAAGAATTATAATGTTGGTGTAATTTTGTACAAAGGGCATATTCCTAATTACATTTATAATGCGCCCAATAAATTATTTGAGTATCATGTAAGCGGACTTGATGTATGGTTTCCTGAAAAAATGACGGGCGCATTCAGTTATATAAAAACAGATTCTTATCCTAAAATTCTTCCGGTTAATTTTGAAAAACTTTCTGATCTTAAAACAACGGATTTGACAAACAGAGATGGCTTGCAATTTATAATACGGAAATATTCTTCTGAAATTATTTTTAAGGAACTACAATCGGCGTTATTTGCTTAATCAGCCGTTACTTTATTTAATTAATAAATACAATTGAGCAAACCAAAAGAATGAAAATATTCAAACCTGCTATTGCTTTTTTAGTTTTTATATTTTGCCTGGTAATGAGTGCTCTTAGCTTGTGGGAGTCTATTGCTTTGAGTATCTCTTTATATTTCTTTTTTGTTTTTTTGGATGATCTTGGAAAGAAGATCGTGATCATGGATCTGGCAATTATGATGGGGTTGCTTACTTGTCTTGTGATCCCTATTGTGTTTTATCATTCATATACTAAAGAAAATTATTTGGCGCGACTTTGGGTAAAGTATATGCCTATTTCTTCAAACGACTATTTTTCGTTTGTTGTGCCCGCGATGATCACTATGATATTAGGTTTGCATCTTCCCCTCGGTAAGCTAAAAATAAATAGCAACCCTGAAGTATATATAGAAAACGTAAAAAAATATTTGGCAACAAGACCTCGTCTTGGTTTAATCCTGATCGGAGTTGGAGTTACAGCAAGCCTTTTGGATTTTTTGGCTCCTGGTGATTTGGTCCAGGTATTTTACCTGATTGCTCATTTAACTTATGTTGGTGTTTTTTACGTCATCTATTCCCCCAGTAAACAAAAAAGATTTATTGTGCCATTTGTTATTTCCCTGATGTTTGGTCAGGCGATAATAACCGGAATGTTCGGTGATCTCATTAATATGATGGCTTGTTCTGTGGTATTAATTTTATTAGGCAAGAAATTGAGTTTTAGAAAAAAATTAGCGCTCGCCCTTTCGGGTTTCTTTTTTATTATATTGATTCAATCTGTAAAAATTGATTATCGAAACAAAATATTCAAGGAGCAAAATGGAGCAGATCCTATTTATTTTGCCAGCTTAATTACAGATAAAATTGCTGATCCAAGTACTGCTTTTGAACCCGGACCATTGTTCGGAATTGCTGTTCGGTTAAACCAGGGTTGGCTCGTTGCAACTACCATGGACAGGGTGCCCAACCGATATCCATTTGCATATGGTGAAACGATATGGCAATCAGTTGCTGCAGCAATAATGCCCCGGTTTCTTTGGCCGGATAAACCCGAAGCCGGAGGTAAAGCAAATCTCAAACGTTTCTGGGGATATAATATTAAGGGCTATAGCATGAATATTGGCCCATTAGGCGAAGCGTATGGAAATTTTAATGTAACCGGTGGAATAATTTATATGTTTTTTTATGGATTATTTTTTAACCTCCTGTTAACCGGAATAATAAAATTAGCGGAGAAACGACCAACACTTATTTTATGGTTGCCATTTTTATTTTTTTATACCATAACTATGGAAACAGATTTATTAACTACAATGGGCTCATTGGTAAAAGCAGTATTATTCACCTGGATTGTCTTCAGAGTTTTTAAAACCGGATTTCGAATTGATCTTTGATGAAAGGATTACATTATTTTTTTAGACACCCTCATCCTTCATATTTCAGTCTAGAAAAGTTATTTGGAAAAATAGCCGAGAAGATATCATCCTCGCATTGTGCGCAATTTGACGTTAAAATAATTACACTTCCTTTTGCAAGTAAAGTTTCTACGCTGTACAAAAATATTCTGTTTATTAAAAAAAATCAGTCGACACTTAATCATATTACGGGCGACGCACATTATTGTATTATCGGTTGTAAAAAAGATAATATTAATATACTTACCATTCATGACTGTGTATTATTAAAACGTAATTCTGTTCTTAATCCGAAATACTGGATATTCAAATGGCTTTGGTATAAATGGCCAGTGAAAAAAGCAGATGTCATCACGGTGATTTCTGAAAATACAAAAAGAGAATTGCTATTCTATACAAATTGCAATCCCGAAAAAATAAAAGTTATACCAGATTTTGTAGATCCCGTTTTTCAACCTTCTTATTATAAATTCAATAGCGATCATCCTAAAATTCTTTTTGTCGGCACTTCAGCAAACAAAAACCTTGATCGCCTGATTGAAGCGTTAAATGGAATTAATGCAGAATTAAATATTGTCGGCAGATTGAATGATCAACAATTAAAAAAATTAGAAGATAACAATATTGATTATGTTCAGTCGGAAAGATTATCAGAACAGGAATTAATAAAAAAATACCAGGAATGCGATTTGTTAGTGTTCCCTTCAACATATGAAGGATTTGGATTACCAATTGTAGAAGCTCAGGCAGTTGGTCGCCCGGTGTTGACGAGTAATTTATCTCCCATGAAAGAAGTGGCAGGAAAAGCCGCATGTTTGGTTGATCCGCACGACATATCTTCTATCCGAAATGGAATTGAAATGATAATTAATAATGCAGAATATCGCGATCAGTTAATTGAAAATGGTTTTCAAAACGTTTCTAATTATCAATTAGAAAAAGTGGTTAATGAATATACGTCTCTTTATAAAGAACTTCTTCAAAAAAAGCTTTCTCAATAATAAGTTATGTGTGGTATTGCGGGTATATTGAATTTTAGCGATCAGCCAATTGAACAATCTGTAATTCAGAAAATGACGGATGCTATATCGCACAGAGGTCCGGATGCTGATGGTTTTTTTTCTGAAAATAAAATATCGTTTGGTCATCGTCGCCTCTCGATAATTGATTTGTCATCGGCGGCTAATCAACCTTTCATTGATAATTCGGGTCGTTATATAATAACTTTTAACGGAGAAATATATAATTATAAACAGGTAAAAAAACTTTTGCCGGAATATAATTTTAAAACAAGCGGGGACACCGAAGTTATAATTGCCGCCTATGCAAAATGGAAAGAAAGCTGTTTGCAATATTTCAGCGGCATGTTTGCGTTTGCAATTTGGGACAGGCAGGAGAACGAACTTTTTATTGCGCGGGACAGGTTTGGAGTAAAACCATTATATTATTTTATTGATGATAATAAATTTCTTTTTGCATCTGAGGTAAGAGCGATTTTAGCCAGCGATTTAGTAAAAAGAAAAATTAATACAACAGCGTTGCTTGAGTATTTTACTTATCAGTCTTTCAGCTATCCGTATTCTCCGGTACAAGATATTTTTCAGTTGGAAGCGGCTTCGTTGATGATAATAAAAAATAAAAAAATTGTAAAGAAAAAATACTGGAACGTTTCTCAGCCACTTTCTGATTTTGATTTTGCAGATGAAAAAAGAGTGCATGAAAAAGTGAAATCGTTAATGCTGCAATCTGTAGAAAGAAGGTTAGTAAGTGATGTACCAGTCGGCGCTTTTTTATCTGGTGGAATTGATTCGAGCTCAATAGTTGGACTTATGGCAGAAGCCGGAAACGGAAAGCCAAATACGTTTAATATTTCTTTTGAAGAAAAAGATTTCGACGAATCTTATTATGCCGATGTTGTCGCTAAAAAATTTAACACCAATCATACACGCATTTTATTAAAGCCCGTAACTTTTTTGGATGAGTTACAAAATGCAGTGGCGGCGCTGGATTCGCCAAGCGGGGATGGCATAAATACTTATGTGGTATCAAAAGTAATTCGCGGTAAGGGAATAAAAGTTGCTTTATCGGGCATTGGTGGTGATGAATTATTTGCGGGTTATCCCTTGTTCGATCAATTTTTGCAATTGCGAAAAAACGCCTGGTTGTGGAAGTTGCCAGTAAACGCAAGAAATTTATTGGCAAATATTTTTTTTAAAAAACAATCAGCGAATAAACAGGATCGGTTAATGCAATTATTGAATTTAAATTCACCTGAGATCGAAAACGTATATCCTGTATCGCGGCAAATTCTTTCCCGAAAACTTATTGCATCATTGACGACTTTGTTGCAGGAAGATGGTAATGAATTTTGCACTGCTGTTCAGCGAGAGTTAATAAATCAAAAAGAAAATATTGAAAGGCTTCCGTTGTTAAGCCAGGTCTCAGTTGCAGAATATCTTGGTTATACGCAACACACGTTATTAAAAGATACCGATCAAATGAGTATGGCTTCATCTTTAGAAGTACGGGAACCGTTTTTTGATCCGGATTTAGTGCAATTTGTTTTATCAGTTCCGGATAAATGTAAGAAAGGAAACTATCCAAAAAAATTATTGATTGAATCTTTAAAACCTTTATTACCCGCTGAAATTACAGAAAGAAAAAAGCAAGGATTTTTATTTCCCTGGGAATTATGGCTTAAAAATGAATTGTATTTATTTTGCGAAATAAGTATAAATAGTATTTCGAAACGCGATTTTATCAATGGAGAGAATTTAAAAAAATACTGGAACAATTTTTTGAACGGAGATAAAAACACACGCTGGTCGGAAATTTGGTTGTTTGTAGTTTTGGAAAACTGGATGGAAAAAAATGGAATTGAATAAAAAGAAAATTTTATTATTTGCCGATTGGTACGAACCTGGCTATAAAGCCGGCGGCCCAATTCGTTCCTGCGTAAATTTTGTAAATAATATGCAGAATGAATTTATTGTTTACGTTTTTACAACTGACAGAGATCTTGCTTCGACTGAGCCTTATGAAAATATTGAGGTTGACAAATGGATCAGTTTATCCGAATCAGTTTTTATTTATTATTGTTCTCCAAAAAAACTCAACTGGAAAAATATAAAGCAACAAATATTTTCGCCGAATGCAGATTTTATATATCTCAACAGCATGTTCTCAAAATATTTTACAGTTTTTCCATTATTAATAATTCGCCTTTCTAAAATAAAAGCAAAAATTATTCTTTCACCACGGGGAATGCTCCGTGATACAGCCATTCAATTTAAATCTTTCAAAAAAAAAACTTACTTAAATATTTCAAAGTGGCTCGGTCTTTATCGCAATCTTTTTTTTCATGTTGTTGATGATATGGAAATGGCGGATGTGATTACTCATTTCGGGAATAAATCTAAAGTAGCTGTTATTCCAAATTTTCCTGCAGTGTTGGCCGATCACCCGACATTTGTAAAAAAAGAAATCGGGAAATTATCAATGGTTTTTGTAGGAAGAATTCACCCGATAAAAAACCTCGGGTATTTATTATTTATCTTAAAAGAAATTCCTTCTTCTGTTGATCTCAGCATTGTTGGCAGTTTGGAAGATAAATCGTTTTGGGAAAGCTGTAATAAAATTATTAGTGAATTGCCATCGAATATTTCTGTAAAATATCTTGGTGAAATTCCAAATCATCAACTGACTCCAATTGTTTCACAACATCATATTTTCATTTTGCCAACAAAAGGAGAAAATTTTGGACACGCGATTTTTGAAGCGCTTTCGCAAGGCAAACCAATTCTCATAAGCAATCAAACGCCATGGAGAAATTTACAGCAATCGAAAGTTGGGTGGGACCTTTCATTAAAAGAACCACATTTATTTTTGGAAGCAATTGAACAGGCTGCTTCTTTTGATCAGCAGGAATATAATGAATGGAGCCGGAATGCATGGAATTACGCGTACGATTATACTTCAAAACTTCATTTGCGAAGTGATTATATAAAACTTTTTAACTGAGATGTACATTTTAGGAATTAATGCTTACCACGCAGATTCTTCCGCTGCAATTTTCAAAGATGGAAAATTAATTGCTGCAACTGAAGAAGAACGTTTTCGCAGAGTAAAACATTGGGCTGGCTTTCCTTCCATGGCAATTGAATTTTGTTTGCGCGAAGCTGGAATTAGTTTAGAGCAACTTGATCACATCGCGATCGGCAGAGATCCTTATGCAAAATTGATGAAGAAAATTTTGTTCTTGCTAAAAAATCCTTCGGGAAGCTGGAATGTAATTGCTGATCGGTTTTCTAATTCCAAAAAAGTTTCATCAATTGAAAATGAATTTGCTTTAATAAATAATAGTGTAAGCGCATCAATATTGAAAAAAAAAATTCATCAGGTCGAGCATCATCGCAGTCATCTCGCATCAGCATTTTTTGCGTCTCCGTTTAATGAAGCTGCTCTTCTTTCAATAGATGGTTCTGGTGATTTTACAACTACGATGACTGGTATCGGAAATGGAAATAAAATAACAGTGTTGAATTCAATTGATTTTCCTC
>DATHPY010000707.1:0-4931 GCA_035483315.1 Puia sp.
TACTCACCTTTCTGCATAGTAAATTTTAAAATCGCATTTCCGCCGATCACTCATTGGTATCCGCATTCCGCTCAATTATGGTATCTATCAAAATGGTTTTGATATAGTTTTATCACATTATCAAATCTTCGCTAAAACAAATCAAAATGAAAACAAAATTTTTACAAGCAGTAACAGTATTTGTTAGCCTGACATTATTTTTTGGTCTGTCTGGTTGCAAAAAAAATATTCATTCCCAGGAACCGGATACACTCTATAATTTCGATGCCACTTTATTTGGCGGAGGAGAAAAAGGCGAATTTAAATCCGGTCTTATTAAGTTCCGGCAAGATCCGGACACTGCAAGAATTGCCACTCTTGATACTTATGTTATTAATCTTGAACCGAATCATTCTTATTTGCTGCAACGTGCAGTGAACCCGGTAGCAGATACAACTGGATGCTCAAGCACGGGGTGGCTTACACTTGGTCTTGGCGCTCAACCGCAGGCTATTCATACAAATTCTGTCGGCGAAGGTCATGCGGAATTATGGCGCGACCTTACTGCTGTTGCCCGCGGCACAACATTTCATATTCATTTTCAAATTGTGGATTCTGTAACTCTTGCGCCGGTATTAACCAGCGATTGCCATGATTTTAGCGTTCAGTAAAAATTTTTATACCGGTAATTTTATTTTTATTAAAAAAATTACAGAACAGATTTTTGATAGTGAAAATTCAAAACGCTATTATTCCTGGTGACAAATATTTCATATATTCAGTTAGCGATTGAACAAAACCAAATTAGCTAACACCGAAAAACACTGCGCATGAAAAAGATAATCATCTTATCTCTCGCTTCTGTATTTGTCACCAACTTCGTTTATTCACAAGGCTGTGTTGCTATTCGTAATCTTGCAGGTTTTGGTCAGTTTGCACAATTGGGATATGGGCAATCAAACGACAAATGGGCGCTCGATATCAATAACAGGTATTTCAATGCAAGCCAGGTGTACTCTCTCAAAAATCCGCAACCATGGGATGGTTTAACTATTTATGAGGTGACTACGAATTTTGAAATTAGCAGAGTTTTGGAAAATGGTTGGGCCATTGCTCTGGATGTTCCCGTATCAACAAATGGTATTTCCAGTGTTATAGAACATAGATCTGGCTTCAGACATACTACTTCTGCTTATGGTTTTGGCGATATTCGCTTCACCCTTTATAAATGGTTATTCCATGGTGAAAATTCGCAGCGGGGCAATATACAAGTGGGCGCAGGAATTAAATTTCCAACCGGAAGTTATAATGTTGAAGATTATTTTTATTATGACCCGAATAATCCTTCAGCCAAAATGTTATCGCCTGTTAATGTTGCCATACAATTAGGAGATGGCGGAACAGGATTGACGACTGAGATCAATGGATTTTATATTTTCAACAAAACAGTGAGTGTGTATGGAGATTTTTTTTATTTGATAAACCCCCGTAATCAAAATAATGTACAAAGCCTGCCTCCGGGTTTTCCTCCAAGTGTGGTAAAACTTTTCGACACTTTAGGAACCAATGTAAACAGCGTGCCCGATGCATATACGATGAGAGGAGGAGCGGATTTTACTTTTAATAAATTAGTGGGAACTTTTGGTCTTCGGTATGAAGGTATTCCCGAACACGATTTCATTGGTAAAAGCGATGGCTTACGCAGACCCGGTCATATTTTTTCTGTTGAACCCGGAGTGCAGTACAAATTCAAAAAATCATTTTTATACAGTTTTGTTACAGTACCCGTTATGCGCAGCACTGTAAAAGCCCCAACAGATGCTGAAGCAAGCGCCATTACAGGAACTAATGTTACCACCACAGGGCATTATGCAAATTTTGTACTCTTTGTTGGTTATACATTTACGTTTTAATTTTTCGCGGATTGATTTAAATTTTTTTAGCGCTTTTTTCAACATCATTTGGGCAATCCAATTCTATGCATCGCTATTTGCATTGAGGTGATAACATTTTGAATAATTCCAACAGAGTGAATAGTAAAATGCTTCTGTAAGTCTTGTTAAATATTTTTTTGGTACATATAGATTATCGTTAGTCTTCGCGATGCCAAGTTCTTGTCACTGATCTGTTACTAATTCTTCTCAAACCCACTGGAATCAATATTCTTTATTTACTATATCGGAAAATGAGTTTTGTTTCTTATAGCTGCGCATTCTTTCTTCAAATTTGTTACTCAGTTGCTATTGAAAAGAAGAGAAGAACTTTGAGTAACAAGTCGATGTTTTTTGTGTTATGTCTTGTCATGACATACTATGGGTGTCAGTTGCACATATCAGTTTTGAAGTCGCTTGTAAATTGCCTATTTTTTAAACCTGCCTATCAAAAAAAAATTTGTGGCATGGAACGGTACTTGATCGTCTTTTTCAGTAGAAGTTTCAAACCCGCTAGTTCAAGCTCTGTATCAAATAGTTTAACCTTGCAACTTACGTTTACATATTTTGCCCTGCTATCAAGTGTCCAACGATAGTAAGTGCTGTACTTAATACTGTCAAGCTTTCTTTAATTCACTTTTTATTTTCTGTTTTGAATATAGCACTTTCAATATTGCCGAATAATATGAAGTCATTGAATTATCAAAATATTCAGAACCAAAACTGTCAAAGATGTAAGGTGTCAATGTTGTAATAGCTTGTTTAATATTTTTGAGTTCTGAATAACATCGGGATACTTTATATCGCCTTGGTATGAAGTCAATGTAATACCCGTTTCCACAAAATTGAAGCTTGTCACGATATTTTGTATCAGCAGAATCATAATAAGCAATTGCCTTTAAATAATCGTGCCGTGATTTATAATAATCACCAACTCTTTCTGATGCTTTCTCACAGAAGAAATTATTATATTCGTTTGTTGAGTCAAACTTGTTCAGGAATGACATGAAATATTTAAGAGTGCTGTCATCGTTATTTTTAACATTGTAGAAATATTCAGTGTCACCGACTGTTTGTGAATAAGAAACTGTTGCCAAACATAGTGTTAATATAGTTAGAAGCTGTCGCAATTGAGTTCCATAAAACGTTTTTGCTTTGGCATTTGTTGCGGAATTTGAATTTACTTTTTCAGCACAAATTATAGTTTGCAGCATCAGTTAATTTCATTCTCCGGCTTTTCAAGAAATTCTGCTATGGCTTTACTTCCCTCCCAAATTCCCTCTAAATATTTCGCTTGTTTGAAATTCGGTATCATTAAACTGTCTATTATTTTTTTAGCAATTTGGTCTCTAAGCACTTTTTCTGTGCCATATCCGGTCGTAATAAAAGTTTCATGTTTTTTAATACTTAAAACAATAACAACGCCATTATTTTTATCTTTTTTTCCCACTCCGTAGCTTCTTAAAAAATTTACTGCAAAAAACAAAATAGTGGATTCTCTGCCATAACCAGAAGTGGTTACAAGAGCAATCTCATTTGTTGTCCGCTTTTCGTGAGATTTATAAAGACTATCTAACCTCGTTATTTGATCCGGCGTGAGGTCGAGTTCGTTGTCAAGAACCCATACTCCTTTTTTATTTGAATTGCAAGAAAAAGTAAATAGGATGAGTAAGAAAATTGTTAACCATAAAAAAACTTTTTCCATGGAATTATTTATATTAGGTGTGTCTTTGAAAATGGTTAACCCAAATGTAAAATAAAAGATGATCAAACTTATTTAGTAAAAAAGGAAGAATATTTCGATAATTGTTTTCCAACATCAAACAAACAGAAAAAAAATAATTACAATTAAAAACTAAATATGAGAAAATTAATTGCAGCAATCAATATTACGCTTGATGGGTTTTGCAACCACACGGCAATGATTGCAGATGAAGAAATACATGAACATTATGCCAACCTATTAAATAATGCGGGCACTGTTTTATACGGAAGAATTACATATCAGCTTATGGAAGGTTATTGGCCATCTGTCCTAAAAAATCCTACCGGTATTAAACCCAGGGACGAATTTGCCGTAGCAATAGACAATATTTCAAAGATTGTTTTTTCCCGCACGCTGAAAAATGTTGATTGGAAAAATACAAAATTGAAAAAGGAAGTCATTAAAGAAGAAATTTTAGAACTCAAGCAACAAGCGGGTAAATGCATTTTAGCTGGCAGCCCGGGTTTAATAGTAGCCTTAGCGCAACTTGACCTAATAGATGAATACCAGCTTTGCGTTCATCCAACTGTTATAGGAAGCGGCTTACCATTATTTAAAAACATCAGCGATAGAATTGATCTTAAACTTTTAAAAACAAAAACATTCGGTTGTGGTGCAGTAACTCTTTATTATGAGCGCACAAAAAAATGAGTGCATCTAAATTGCAGATCAAAAAAGATCAGGCTTGTAGATCGTTCAAAAATATCTATCGATTTAATTTATATAAGTATACGTGCGCAGAAGCGTTGTGGATCCGCTGACAATCTTTTCTGTTGCCACACGGCCGTGGCTGTCATAGGTGTAAGTGAATGGATAACTAACACCGTTTATGCCTTCTGATTGAATCAAGTCTGCATCGGGTGCTCCTAAAAAAGCGTTCCCGAATTTTAATGTGTTTGGCTTACTGGTAAAAGTAAATGTATAGTTGGTTGTGGTGCCTCCCGAAACGACTACCGTGCTAACAATATTACCATTGCTTACAGTATTTACAGTTGATGAGCCGTTGGGGTTTGTTTCATTCGTCATGAATCCATTAGCGTCAAAAGTATAAGTATTGCCCTGGTTGTCACTCGCAACTACTCCGACATTGTTAAGCGCATAAACTGTTATTGTTGTGCCTTGCGTTTTTGTTACAGTATCCGTGCCGTAGGAATATGTGGCTGTTGGAGTGCCATCTGAAATCTCTTCCTGTATCAAACGATTCTGCGAATCATAAGAGAATGAATAAACAGTGGTTGCGCCGGTGCTGCTGTTGT
>DATHPY010000708.1:0-2638 GCA_035483315.1 Puia sp.
TGAATTTTGTACTACAAAGTTTGACGTGCTTGAAGTGAGAGCCATGTTGGTTAATGTTCCATTGTTGTTTCCTTTCTGATCAACAAGTGTTGTGAGTCCGGTATTTGTTCCCGCGGCTATTCCCTGGTCCATGTTATAATAACTCACCAATCCTGTTTGTGTGGTTGGATCTATTTCTGCATTCATCGCACTTTGTATTTGGGTTTGCGTTCTGGCAATATTCCAAATACGTATCTCATCAGCAGAGCCGCCGAAATTTTCAGGGAAACCGGGTTGGGTGCCAAGTGCAAGAACATTACTGTTAATCGCAATGGTACCTGTTTGCACCTGCGAGCCTGCGAGTACGCCATCAATATATATTTTCATTGTGGCTCCGTCATAAGTGAATGCAAGATGATGCCATGCATTCAATGAAGCATACGGCACAGAAAATGTTTTCCAGCCCCCGATGTACAAGTAGGCAACCACATGCGCCCAATTGTCATCCGTCCGTGGAAATATATAACCTGTATTGGTTGTATTATTTGATTTACTCACTACGTCCTGAATGCCACCTGTATTTTTGATTGCATATACCCACGCTTCCAGCGTGATTGCTGACGTTATGTCCAGTGAATTGTCTTCAGCAATAGAAACAAAATCGTTTATTCCGTCAAATGAAAGCGCATTCGTACCAAATTGAACCGGGCTTGCCGTCCATGTTGGGCTATTTACGAGTGTGCCATCTATACCAGTAGTATTAGTAGAACTATTTGCGGTGGTAGTTCCGCCATTTTCATTCATCCGGTAGTAAGCGATCAATCCGGTTGCGCCATTGGAAAGATTTCTATTGAACATATTCGCTTTCAAATCAGATTGAACGCGGGCTATATTCCAGATTCTAACCTCATCTATATTTCCCTGGAAATATTGAGCGCCACTTGTTCTTGCAGCTATACGCAAGGCTTGTGCATTGGCCGTAAGCGTAGCAGGGTTGGAAGCATTCGAATAACTTTTTGAGGCATTGAAATAAAAAGTTACGTTAGTTCCGGATTTTACGAGTGCAAAATGAGTCCATACATTTAGCGGCGCTACTAAGCCGGTGTTGATCCAGCTCCAGTCTGTTCCTGCACCATTGGCGCTCATCGCATATTGGAGCGAACCATCGGCAAAGCGTGCAACTTCATAACTGCTTTCTTTATTGATAATGATACCTCCCTGTGTTGGATCTGAGCCGGCGCCGGTAGGATATATCCAGCCTTCGATTGTAAAGTTTGCACTCAGTGAAAGACTGGCCTGGTTTGCGATATTTACATATTGGGATGAACCATTAAAAGTCAGAGAATAGTTTTGCCCATCCGTACGCAAAAAAATGAAGACTATAGCGGGGATCAAAAGGTACTTTATCATAAAACAGTTTACTAAAATAAGTTGAGTTAAATGGAGGATGCGGATAATGCACGTTTGCTTAATTCATTTTCAGAGGAAGGATGAGCTTAAAGTAATGCAAAAATATCCGTTTAAAAAAACTAATAACAATTAATTGAATGAAGCGTGGATTTGTTGATTATTGTCAAATTTGTCCTGCAAAAATCAGCGCGGCATTTATGTTTCGGTTATGCATTACCGTTATAATAAAGATATGCTGCAGAGGGGGCAAAACAAACTCATTCGATGTCATAGCTCTTTTTCAAAAAGCTCATATATTTTTTCAGGTATTCCAGTTGCTAAAGCACCGCGGAAGAAAAAGAATTGTTTTCATGGTCAAAAATTTTTTTACACCAATGTCCTCATTTGTCGGCAAAAATATACTCCGGTATTTTAACATTGTACAACAAAATACACGTTTTTTGCTTCGGGGTTGAATCTTTATTTTACGCGGCCGCAGAAAATTAGAGTGGTAATTTCTGGCAGATGAATTGCGCTTTTCTAAAGCGAAAGCGCATGAAAAAAATATGCAGTAGAAAAAGAATTGTAGTTAATCATTAAAAAAATATTTATGCGTGCAATAATGATTCATGAATTTGGCGGACCGGAAGTATTGAAACTGGAAGATGCTCCACAGCCAAAACCGGCCGCAGATGAATTGCTGATAAAAGTGTATGCAACCAGTGTAAATCCAATTGACTGGAAAATCCGCGAAGGCGCGCGCAAGGAAAAATTTCCAATTAATTTTCCACTGATACCGGGTTGGGATGTTTCTGGTGTTATTGCAGAAACAGGAAATGAGGTAAAAAACTTTAAAAAAAGAGATAAAGTATATAGCCGTACTGACCCAACAAAAAATGGAACTTACGCAGAATATGTTGTTGTGAAAGCCGACCAGGTGAATCGTAAACCTGAAACTATTGATCATATAAAAGCTGCGGCGGTTCCGCTTGCCGGACTTACTGCGTGGCAGGGTTTGTTTGATCACGGAAAATTGAATTCAGGAGAAAGGGTTCTGATACATGGGGCTTCGGGTGGTGTGGGAACTTTTGCTGTTCAGTTTGCCAAATGGAAAGGGGCATATGTTATTGGAACATCATCAGAAAAAAATGTTGATTTTTTAAAAGAGCTTGGCGCCGATGAAGTGATTGACTATAAAAAAGAAAATTTTGAAGATCGTTTGCATGATGTAGACCTCGTGTTCGACACCATTGGCGCGCAAACACAAAGA
>DATHPY010000709.1:0-7710 GCA_035483315.1 Puia sp.
GTTAGCTGCTCAGTACCTCCGGCTTATGAATCCAATTGTTTAATTCGAGCGAAATATATTTCGTTACCTGAATTGCTACTCAATAAAATTCATTCAGTTCTCAAACTCTTTACCGGGTTTGCGATGGCTGCTTTTATTGCCTGAAAACTAACAGTGAATAAAGTGATCAATAGAGCGCCTATGCCAGCGAAGGCAAAAATCCACCAGGATAAATTTGTTCTGTATTGATAATTCTGCAGCCAGTTGTGCATGAAATAATAAGCGATGGGTGTGGCTATTAGAAATGAGATCAACGCCATCACAACAAAATCTTTACTTAACAAACCCCAAAGGTTGAATACAGAAGCACCTAATACTTTTCTTACACCAATTTCTTTCACTCTTTGCTCTGCCATGAACGATGCCATACCAAACAAACCGAGACAGGAAATAAATATGGCAAGTGCTGCAAAAAAACTGGCTAAGTTGCCAATGTTTTGTTCGGCTTCAAATTTTTTAGCGAATTCAGTATCTATAAACTTGTACTCGAAAGGACTGACGGGATTATATTTTTTGAATACGGGTTCTATTTTTGCAAGAGCGTTATGCGCATCCATTTCCGGCTTTATTTTAACCGTAATAAAATTCGCCCAGTTATAATCCATAATAAACAAAGTAGGGCTAACAGAACTGTACGGAGATTCCATCAACATATCTTTTACAACTCCTGTTATTTTGTGGTCTATTCCATTATAGCTTATCGTTTTTCCAACAGGATTTTTAAAGCCAATTAACTTAACAGCTGATTCATTCAATATGATTGCGCCGGAATCTGTAGAGAAGTCTCTTGAAAAATCTCGTCCTTGCGTTATTTGCCAATCAATTGTTTTACCATAATCATGTGTTACGCCAATTGCTCCAAAAAGCGGATTGGAATTTGGATTTTTACCCTGCCATTCAAATCCTGAAAGCGCGGCACCCACGCTGGTTGTTGGGCTTGATGACTCTGACATGTTTTCTACTGCTCCAGTTTTTAAGAGGTCATTTCGCAGCGTATTATAGTGTCCGCTCAATTCAGAGGTATTTATTGCAACAGAAATCAATCCTGCTTTTGAGTAACCAACCGGTCTTTGTTTGGCAAATTGAATTTGTCTGAAAATAACAATGGTTCCTATAATCAAAGCAATAGAAACTGTGAACTGCACTGTAACCAAAACCTTTCTTGGTATTGATGCATTTCTACCGGCTTTGAATGTTCCTTTTAAAACTTTTATAGGACGAAAAGACGACAAGTACAATGCCGGGTAAACCCCTGCAATTAAACCCGTGATGATACTAAAACCAATTCCTATAATCCAGAAATAAATATCATTCCATGGCAAACTTATTTGCTTGCCTGAAACATTATTAAAGAATGGAATTGATAATACAACCAGTAGTAAAGCCACGAGAAAAGCAATAATAGCGGTAAGTAAAGATTCACTGAAGAATTGATTGATCAATTGTGAACGTAATGAACCAATGGCTTTCCTGATGCCTACTTCTTTTGCTCTTTTTTCACTTCTTGCAGTAGAGAGATTCATGAAATTGATGCACGCTAACAATAATACAAATGCGCCTATAATTCCAAACATCCAAACAAATTCAATACGACCCCCTGCAACTTTTCCATTATTAAAATCACTATACAAATGCCATTTATCCATCGGATGCAGCAGTATTTCTTCATTACCATCTTTTAAATGTTCTTTAGGAATGTTTTTGATCTTTGCTGTAGTTCTGTCAAAAGCAATATTGTCGTTCATTTGGACAAATAACCAGTTAGCATGATTGCCCCATTTAGTTTGTGCATCTTTGTCTTGCGATTCAAGATATTTATTCCATGGCAGGAAAAATGCAGCATCATGAAATGTTGAATTGCCTGGAAGGTCTTCAAAAACACCTGATACCTTTAACTCTGATTTATTATCAAGTCGTACTATTTTATTAACCGGGTCATTGCTGCCAAATAATGTTTTGGATAAAGATTCGCTTATCAGTATAGACGAAGGGTCTTGCAATGCAGCTTTATTTCCTTCAAGCATTTTGAATGAGAACATGTCAGGAAATTCAGGTTGTGTCCACATACCTGACCTGATTATTTGTTTATCGTTCGCAGCAAGAATATGTCCATCTTCAATTGTTGAAGACAGCACAATGTGTTTGAAGTTATCTGAGTATTTATTCTGTAATTCACTTGCCAGTGGTATATCAATTCCACGTCCTGTACCCGTTTCGCCATTCCATGTTTGTGTATCCCAAACCTGTGCTATAGTTGCATGATTTTTATGATAATGGTCGAACGTAATTTCATCCCAAATCCATAAACCGATAAGGATAGTTACAGCCATGCCAACAGATAAGCCGGTAATGTTTATTAGCGAATGCGATTTGTTTTTAATCAGATTGCGCCATGCAGTTTTGAAATAATTTTTAAGCATACAGAGAAAATTGATTGTATGTACAATAAACCTCAGTCAGTGCAAAAGGTTACAAAAAAATCAATATTTTAAAATTTATGGAAGAAAAATCTTTTGGTCATGGAAAAACGTTTATGCTCAATAAAATTATTCGGTCCTCAAACTTTTCACCGGGTTTGCCATTGCTGCTTTTATTGCCTGGAAGCTGATTGTTGCTAAAGCAATAAGGACAGCGAAAGCACCTATTGCTGCAAATACAATCCACCCGATACGTATTCTGTACGCATAACCCTGAAGCCATTGATCCATATAATACCATGATATTGGTGCGGCAATTATCAGCGCCAGCCCAACCAGCATCGCCATGTCTTTCGATATAAGTTTTATTATACTAATAATCGAAGCGCCCAACACTTTGCGAACACCAATTTCTTTTGTGCGGTTAACTGTTGCCAATGCTGTTAAACCGAATAATCCCAAACAAGCCAGCACAATTGTGACGCCGCCAGCCCATCCAATAATGCTTGTCCATCGAGATTCTGATTTATAAAAGTCATCTAAGTTATCATCCAAAAAACTATATTGAAGGGGAGCATCGGCAACCGTTTTATTCCACGCATCTTTTATAACACTCAATGCAAAAGACGGGTTTCCCGGTTTAATGCGCACATAAAATTTGAGTGGACGCAAATCGAAAGGCTGGCTGAACAAAATCGGTTTTACTTCCTGTTTCAAGGGTAAAAAATTAAAATTGTTCACTACGCCGATCACAAAAGGTGTGCGGTCTTTCAGTCTTGAATATCCATTCAACGATAGCCCTAAAATACTTTCATCGGTCAATCCCATATCTTTCACTAATGCTTCATTTACGATTACTGAATTTGTAGAATCGAATGCTATTGCAGAATTAAAATTCCTACCTGATATAAGCTGCATTCCTAATACTTTAATATAGTCATCGGCTGTTGCATAGCGGAACACCTGTTCATGTTTTCCCTTATAATCAAAGCCCGAACTGTTATAACCTTCTTCGCCCAAACCTACATCTGACGCAGTAATGCCCGAGATGTTTGTTTGCGAGGATAGCAATTGTTTGAACTGCTGATAAATTCTTCTATTAGTAATTCCTTTTGCATCTATCATTACTACATTTTCTTTATTGAACCCTGGATTTTTTGAACGCATGAAATGCAGTTGTTGAAAAATAATTGCCGTTGAAATAATAAGACCTGTGGAAATCACAAATTGAAGTGTGAT
The DNA here is from genome assembly GCA_035483315.1 of Puia sp. Lineage (GTDB taxonomy): Bacteria > Bacteroidota > Bacteroidia > Chitinophagales > Chitinophagaceae > Puia. Next base: position 3,696 of record DATHPY010000709.1, read on the forward strand.
TAATGACTTTGTAAAATAGTTTGATCCCTTTAAGCGGATTTTATTTTTTATTACTTCAGTTGCATTAAACCTTGACAATACAACAGCAGGGTAGCTGCCTGCCATTAAAGCGACAATAATGATAAGCAAAACAAAAAGGAAAACCAATTGCGGATATTGCAATAAAGAGAAGCTAAGATTTTTTTGTGCAAGACTATTAAAGAGCGGAAGTAATAATTGTGCAATCACTAAACCAATTATCGCCGATAATACGGTTAAGAATAATGCTTCACTTAAAAACTGAAACATTAATTGTTTTCTGCTGCTGCCCATTACTTTTCTTAAGCCTACTTCTTTGGCTCTACCGGCTGATCTGCCGATAGCTAAGGTAGTAAAGTTGATGCATGCTATTAATAATATGGCTGCTCCAATGGCTAATAATATCCATACATATCTTGTATCAATGTTGGTTTCATCACCTGCGCTTATCTGCAAATTTGTATGTATGTCTCTTATTGGCTGCAAATGAAAGCTGATGGGATATGCACCACTTCCATTCCATGCTCCTGAGCTTTTCAGTTGTGCTTCTTCATCGGGAAAGTATTTTTTTCTAAATTGCGATAACCTTATAGGGTTGCTTAACAACGTACTATTGTTGCCCAATTCAATATAGGTTTGAAAACCTGAGTAATTCCAGTTGTTTACAGCAGGCTTGCCGTAGCTGGTTGTTTGAAAATAATCAAAGCTCAACAATACATCAAACTGAATGGAAGAGTTTGCAGGTAGGTTATCAGCTACAGCGCTTACGGTAAAAGGCTCCAACGAACTATCAGATTTAATCAATATAATTTTCCCAACCACATTTGTTTCTCCGAACAATTGCAAAGCCTTGTCTTTTGTTATCACAACATTATGCTGATCTTTTAATGCATCTGAAGCATCGCCGTAAAGCAGTTTGAAAGAAAAAATTTTGAAGAATTGCAGATCTGCAAATGCAACCGGTAGTTGGACTGATATATTTGGAGACTTTACAATTTTTTTACCCCAAGATTGAAACCTTGTATAATCTTTCACGTCAGGAAAATCTGCTTTCAAATTAGGTCCTAATGGTAAATACAATTCCGCATCACCGCGATTATCCATATTCGGCATGTTTTGGGTCCGTTCATAAATACGATAGATATTTTTTGCGTTTTTAAAGAAGCTGTTGTAGCTAAACTCATTTACTGTATATAATAATATTAGAGTGAAGCAAGCCAAGCCAACAGACAAGCCGATAACATTAATTGTCGCAAGAGTCTTTTGAGACAAAAAATTGCGCCATGCAGTCTTGAAATAATTCTTAATCATATAAAGAAGATTATTGACTTAGCAACAATAAAAAGACCAAAATTATTTTTGATTGTTACATAATAGATTAGCTAAAAACCATTAGAAGTTAAATGCACGGTTTTGATACAGATGTTATACGATAGAGGACATAATAAGCATATTGCTTGCGAAAAATTAAGTGGGGCGTTGTCCCTTCTCGCGATCTTGTCTCTGAGATTTCTTTAGCACTTTTTTCTGTTTTACCTCATTTGATAATTTTGGTTCTTGCTTTAACTTTTGTTCCAATGATTGTTTTAATTCTTTTGAAACAGAATCAAAGATTTTATTCGGCGCTTTTACCGCCTGCTTCATTCTTTGAGTAACTTTTTTCCAATCAAAATTTTTTAGCGTTAGGTCATTCCCAAGCGCTTTAATATCTATGTCGTTAAAATAGTTCAACGATTGGCGGGCCATATTTTCGGTAACGTTAGGATATTTCTGTTTATATGCTTCGATGCAATTTTGAAGATGTTTATATTCTAAAAGCGCGTAAATGTCAACAAAATCTTTTGGTCGATTTCCACTTCTGGTAATCGCATTGAGTTTCATTGCGGCTATATCCTCAAGAGAAATCAAACGAATTGTATCAACTTCCTGCAGGGGTTTTAGCAACGGGTATTTATGTACGGCGAGATCGACCTTAATTTCATTAATCTCTGCTCTAATCGAATTTTTGCTTACCCGGTCGATAGTTGCACCAAAATTCTTTTCAAGGTGTTTCTTAATTTCCTGTTCATTAAAATCATTGGAAGAAAAAAGATCGATATCAATTGATTTTCTGTGACCGATCTGTAGTGAAAGTGAAGTTCCTCCGACAAGATTAAATTCCTTAAATTTTTCATCGACCATCAGGTCTTTTATCAATACCAATGTTTTGGCATCGACTGTTTCCGTATATAACATAACAATTCCTCTTTTTCAAATGAAAAATATTCGCACACGTCCTCAATGACATCGTCTGTTAAATACAGGATTTCATTTCGAATGGTATTGCTTACTCTGGAAAGTCCGTAATAATTTACTAGTTGTTTCCACTCTTGTTTACTTCCTCGCTCAATGATCCGCTCAATGATCGATCTGTAGCTTTCGATCCAATCGATCTTATTGTAATCAGAGTCCCAAAACCGAACTTTACTAATTACCGGGATTGGTGCAGAGGTGTCCGGCTCATAAGTTATAGGTACTTTTTTTATCAGGACATTTTCATCTTCAAATTTATTGTGAGTGGTTTTAAAAATTCTATCGAGAGATGTTTCCGAATAAGCCGGGTATTTTTCACTGATACTCCTTGTAGTAATAAAGGTCTCATCAGGAAATCGTTCTCTGTGTTTCCAGTGTACAGAATATACATATGCTCTTTTAGGTAAACCGGTAATTCGCATGTCACAAATTTACAAAATCATTTTTCAAAATCTTAGCTCAACAGGAATGAAAAACAAACTTCATCTCGAACAGATAATTGCAGCCAAATATGATCAACAATATGGGTAAATTATTGATTTTCCTTTTTTATTTTTTTATCCGGATCAATCTGCAATTATCTGTTGGAGATGAAGCACCAAGGCCGTTGATGGAGTAGAATTTTGTACTACTGTTCCTCGGCCGCGGTCGTTTGCACAACTGCTTGGCTTTATCGAATCTATTTTGGTGTTTCGTTTTTGATTTTTGATTTTACGGTATCTCCATTGATACTGTAAATTGGTTTGGTTTTAAGAGTAGTTGTTTTTTTGTCGTGTGTCAATTTAGTATGGCTCTCTGTTTTCTCAGGTAATTCTTTTGCCTGCTGTTCTTCTTGCTCAACTTTTTTTCTGAATCTGTGCGGGTCGACAAGAAATAAGCTGTCTACAGCATGTAAAAATTCTCCATTAGCCCACAACCTGACTCCGCGATATTTAATATCATTTATCTCCATAGTGGATTCACGATTTTTTTCGAGAACCAACCATGTGATCAATCCAACAACTAAAATCATAAGTCCAACGCTTAAAAACAAAGGTTTACTCAAATAATGAATAGTCTTTATTTTTTGAATTAATGGTTCTTTCAATTGGTCCTTCAATGCACTCATTGTTACAGTTGTCTCTTTTATTTCATCGACAGGAATAGAAATTTGAGAAGGGATGCTTTTTATTTCCATTCTTATTTCTCGCATGTCGCCCCGAATTGCCCTGAAATCTTCCGAATAGTTTGTTAAAGAATCTATTTTTTCTTCAAGAGCATGAATTCTTTTTTCCAGGTTTTCCAGTTTTTAAATTATTGCTTCCAATAATTCTTCATTCATAATTTTTAGTTTTATACATTTTGAATCCAATAAAATTGATTTTGTCTTTCTACATAGATATTCTCTGTCCGCGCCGGTACTCGCGCTCATGTTCTTGTTTTAACTTTCGTTCTTCGTCTTGCTCTAACTTTAAACTTCGCTCATGGTTTTGTTCTAACTTTTCTTCTAATTTTTTTGCAGACAATTCGCGGTCGATAGAACTTCCTTTAAAAGAGTAATCGCCCATTTTAAAACTGATCCCTTGCAACTGTTTTTGTTGGCTGCTGTATTTGAGTTGCACGTCTATTTCTTTTAGTTGTAATTGTTTTTGCAACTCATCTAAATTTTTGCAATTTGAGAGTGTTTCAGTTACATCCTGGTAAATTCGATATCGTGTAGCTTCGT
>DATHPY010000710.1:0-3055 GCA_035483315.1 Puia sp.
ATTCTTGATGTCGTCTACCTGGAAAAATGCAGCCACTGCTGCTTCCGGATTATTTGGAACCAATCCAATATCTTGTCCATCAATTTTGAAACCAACATAATAAGGTTGGTCTGCGTATGGATCAACGCCTAAAAATTTACTAAACAGTGTTTTTGCCTGTGTCATATCCTTAACCGGATAGAGAATTGTTTTGATACCCTTATTCATATAATTTTATTTTTTTTCCTACTCTTTTGGATTTTCGGTGACTCCCGTTTTTGTTGTTTGTGGTTTCTGCTCCACGTTTTTATTAGTCTATTTTTTTGACTTGTAATTTTTCATGATGCTTTCTAATTTGTTAAACCGGTCGTCCCACATTTTTGCAAATGGGATCAGCCATTCAGCTATTTCTTTCATTTTATTTGGGTTGAAGTGATAATAAATTTCCCTGCCGTTTTGTTCTTGCTTTAGCAATTCGCATTCGGTAAGTATTTGCAGATGTTTTGAAACTGTTGGTCTTGCTGTGTCAAAGTTTGACGCTATTGCGCCTGCTGTAAGAGATTGCGAAGCCACCAACAGCAATATAGCCCTTCTTGTGGGGTCTGCTATGGCTTGAAATACGTCTCGTCTTAAATTCATTGTGTAGTTATTTGACTACAAATATATATGTAGTTATTTAACTACGCAAATTTTTTTTAAGAAATTTTAAATGCCGGGAAAGATTATGAATATTTGGGCGTTGTTTTATAATAACCCTCAATGTTTCTGCATTGCCGGTTTTATTTTGTTTTTGCCGTGAAGTAATTCCAGGTTTCTTTAGAAATATCAGCAATTATTTTTTCGTTGGTGTCTGCATTTTCTGTTGACTCGGTTACAAAAACGCTGATAAAAAAATGTTGCCCATTTGGTAAAAACACAATTCCAATATCGTTAACGGCTGCAGTTACACCTTTTTTATTTGTTCCGGAAGATCCTGTTTTATGAGCAACAATAGTTTCCTTTGGCAAGCCACCTCTCAATCTATGTTCGCCGGTTTCTGTTTCTTTCATTATTTTCAAAAGAAAGTCATAGCTTTTTTTTGATAACAACTTTTTCTTATCGTAATAAAAAGACGATAATATTTCGCTTGCCGCTTTTGGCGTGGTCCAATTTTGAAATTGCAGATCCCAATTATTTTGCTGCACTTCTTCATTTATTTTTATGGAAACATTTTTAAAATTATTTTTTATTAAGAAATCTTCAACCGCTTTCGGTCCGTCAATTAATCTTAGCAGCGCATCACATCCAACATTATCGCTTTTAGAAACGGTATATTCTAAAATTTTTGAAATAGCAAGTGTTGCTCCGTTGGGATATTCATCCCTGAGAGGACTATAAAGATTTGGCAAGAGATCTTTCTTTTCAATTTTTATTTCCTGGTCAAAAGAAAATTTTCCTTTATCAATTTCTGAGAGTACGGCTAATGCAATATGAAACTTAAACACGCTTTGCAATGGAAAATGCCTGTAGCCATTTACGGATAAAGTATCTTTTCCATTATTACCAATAATTGAAACACCAACGACAGCGTGTTTTTCAGAAATGATTTGTTTTATTTTTTGCCTTAATAAATCTGTTGTTTGCGCAGATGCCGGGAAGAAAATAAAGAATAATAATAAAGATGTTAAATAAAATCGTGTGATCATATTTTTTTCTGTCTTTGAATGTTGTGAAGTGTTCACAAAAAGTACTAACAATGTTTTTGAATGCCAGATAAAATTACAAAACTTGAAGATACAAACTACGGCAAAAGCTATAACTCAAAACCGGAGATAACGTTTATGAATAGCCGAAGTTAAAATTTATTAACTTTATTTGTTGTGTGGTAAAAAGGTCTCCACAACTTCATACATTCCCGGATCAAATTTTGCAAACTCAAGCGCTTGTTGTAAATAAGGGGAAGCGGTAGAATTATTTCGCATGTTTTGATAATCTTTAATACTTCTCCATTGCGCATACATAGTAACTTTTGTACCGTCAAGGCTGCGATGAAGGCTTGAAGAAATAAAACCTGTTATATTTTGCACAGTGCTTGTTGTCGCTAACGTTAACAGATCCACCAGCTTTTGCTGATTAACCGGTTCAACGGTAAATATGTTGATGAGTGTTAAAAATTTATTCTCTTTAGAAATTGTTGTCATCTTTCTTTTTATTAAGTGTCGGGCTGACTATGGATTCAACCTATTAAAATATTCAGCTATCGTTTCATTATTTGCTTTTGCTCTTGGTTCGCTAAAACCAAATGTCAATTCTGTTTTTCCTTCTTTCAATTGTTCAAACATACTTTCTACAAAATCGCGCACGGGTGGATGTGCATCATGTATTCCTTTTCCGCCGAGATCAGTATTCAAAGCCGGTGGTATCATTTCAATTACCTCGATGTTTGTGGATTTTAAAAGATGGCGCAAAGAATTGGCGCTACAACATTGGTTATAATTTCATCGTTTGCTTTTTGATAAAAATCGCTGTCGGATACATTCATCCAATTTTGAATGCCCGCATTATTTACCAATACATTTAAGTCGCTGTGATTTTTTGAAATCCAATTATAGAGTTCGATACGCTCTGCTTCTATGGAGAGATCGCATGTTTTGGTGATCACCGAAGGAAATTTTTCAGCAGCTTCTTTGAGCGCTGATTCACGTCTTCCACAAATAATGACTGTGTTGTTTTCCCGAATAAATCTTTCGGTGAGTCCTAAACCAATACCAGTTGCGCCACCGGTAATTAAAATTTTGTTGTTTGCTAATTTCATTTTTTACTTTTTAAAATTTGATGGTACAAAAGTAGATGATACAAATTAGTTGAATCCGCGCGCCCTGTAATTTATTAGTGTATCGGCATAGCAGGAATGCTTTTAATGATCGGCGGAGTTTATTTGGTGATGAAGAAATAAAAACTACAACTACATTATCACTACTAATCTTTTGCCATCCGCTATTTGCATGTCCCACAATTTTTCAATGTCTGGTAATCTCACTTGCACCGTTTCTACTTTTAATTTATTGTCAGCAGCAAGCTGAAACATTTCAGGAAT
>DATHPY010000711.1:0-7925 GCA_035483315.1 Puia sp.
GGAACGCTTCCATATTCACCGGTCAATTCATTTTTTACCGTATCTGTTTTATCATTATAAAAATTTATCGCGCCGATGAGCATGTTGTTTGAAATATTATCCAAATGCCCGCGAAATTTTAACCACGGACCAGCCATAGAAATATGATCCGTTGTACATTTTCCTTTTGCTTTTATAAGCAATCTCAATCCTTTCAAGTCTGTTCCTTCCCAAACTTTAAATGGCTCGAGTAATTGCAAACGTTGTGAATCTGGCTTGACAACAACCTGCACCGTGCTTCCATCTTTTGCCGGCGCCTGGTAACCCGGATCATCAACAGAAAATCCAGTCGGCGGCAATTCCATGCCTGTTGGTTCATCAAGCATCACTTCATTACCATCTGCATTTGTCAATTTATCTTTTAGCGGATTAAAAGTAAGATCGCCCGCAAACGCCATCGCAGTAACGATCTCAGGCGATGCAACAAATGCGTGTGTACTTGCTAATCCATCATTTCGTTTTGCAAAATTTCTGTTGAACGAAGTGAGAATGGAATTTTTGCGGTTCGGATCATCAATATGTCTCGCCCACTGACCAATGCACGGACCGCATGCATTTGCTAAAACAACTCCACCAATTTTTTCAAATGTTTTTAGAAATCCATCTTTCTCAATGGTGAAACGAACCTGCTCGCTGCCGGGAGTTATTGTGAATTCAGATTTCGCTTTTAGTTTTTTATTGATCGCCTGTTTTGCTAACGAAGCGGAGCGACTGATATCTTCATAAGAAGAATTTGTGCATGAACCGATCAATGCAACCTCTAATTTTTCCGGCCAATTATTTGCACGAACTGCATCTGCAAATTTAGAAATTGGCCAAGCTAGGTCCGGGGTGAAGGGTCCATTGACATAAGGTTCCAATTCACTCAAATTAATTTCTATTAACTGATCATAATATTTTTTTGGATCCGCATACACTTCTGCATCTGGACGTAAATGTTCACGAACTCCATCAGCAAGCGCGGCAACTTCTTCACGACCGGTCGCTTTTAAGTACGCACTCATTTTTTCATCGTAAGTAAAAATGGAACAAGTGGCGCCGATCTCCGCACCCATATTGCAGATCGTTCCTTTTCCAGTTGCACTTAAACTATCTGCGCCATCACCAAAATATTCAACGATTGCGCCGGTGCCACCTTTCACGGTGAGAATTCCGGCAACTTTTAATATCACATCTTTTGCAGAGGTCCAGCCGTTTAATTTTCCGGTGAGTTTCACGCCAATTAATTTCGGCATTTTTAATTCCCACGCTAATCCCGCCATCACATCAACGGCATCTGCGCCGCCAACACCGATCGCAACCATTCCCAAACCACCTGCATTCGGCGTGTGAGAATCGGTGCCGATCATCATTCCGCCGGGGAATGCATAATTTTCTAAAACAACCTGGTGAATAATTCCCGCGCCGGGTTTCCAAAAACCAATCCCGTATTTATTAGAGATCGAAGCGAGAAAATCGTACACTTCTTTATTAACATCCAACGCAATTTTCAGATCTTCCGTCGCGCCAACTTTTGCTTGTATCAAATGGTCGCAATGAACTGTTGACGGAACTGCGACTGTCTTTCTTCCACAGGTCATGAATTGTAACAACGCCATTTGCGCAGTTGCATCCTGCATGGCAACACGATCGGGAGCAAAATCAACATAATCTTTTCCGCGCTCGTAAGCTTTTGCCGGCGGAGCGTATAAATGCGAGTACAATATTTTTTCGGAGAGTGTGAGTGGTTTATTGGTCAATTTTCTGGCAGCAGCGACTTTCGAAGGTAGTTTGGAATAAATTTTTTTGATTAGATCGAGATCAAAAACCATAATTAAAGTATTTAGAGTTAAACATATGCGTTCGGGGGCTTTCTGAAATGAGATGCGAAATTACCAAAATTGCGTTATTATATTAACATGCATTATGAGGTTTTGTTGTTTTTTTTTAATTTAGCGACATGAACAAAATGAAGCAATTCATCGAGTGGAAAGCTTTTGGCGTATGCACAGCCATCGGCGACAAAATGGGCATTGCCACATCGCGCATCCGTACGTGGTTCATCTACATTTCATTTCTCACCATGGGTTCGCCATTAATAATTTATTTTATCCTCGCGTTTTGGATGAACATCAAAAGATATATTTTATCAGCGAGAAGAAACCCGGTGAAGTATCTTTAAGGAACAAGAGACAAGAATCAAGGCACAAGAAGTTTCGGTTCGATTTTTACTTTTTATTTTTTTGATTACAGGCATTTGTAATTCTATTAAGCATCGTTGTATCGCCTCAGGCGAGATTGATCGGTATTGCTACTATTGAGCGGTGGGTTTAGTAAATGTGACGGGTTTAATTTCATTTAAGAAATGAGAGAAAATCACTTTCGTATATTTGTAGTTAATAGAAATAGAAGTAGACAATGAATATTAAGAATTTTTTTGACAGTTTAATACCAGAACAAATAGAGGAGGGCAATAGACTTCAACTTGAAGAAAACTTGCGAGTCTACGAAGAGTTTAAAGCTGCTTATAAAATTGGCAATTGCTCGTTGTGTACACAACCGCTTAAAGAATTTGAATCGAATAAACCATGTTTTCATTGGTTCTTAAGACCTCAAGGAATTAAGAAAAAGCATTTTCAAAAATATTTGTCAACACCAATTGGATTTTTTCGTTTTGATAGTTATATGAGATGGATTGCAAATTTGGAAACTCCTTTTAAAAAAATCAATGACTTAAAAAGCCAAATGAATCCTGCAAAGGTGATAGAATATACTATTAAATATAAAAATATTGAATGGTCAATTAACATAGGTAGGACTGATAGAATAGGATATGCAAATACTAAGAATGCAAATTTTCCCCACTTTCATTTGCAAATGAAAATTGACAATAACATATTTATTAAGTTCAATGACTTTCACATCCACTTTCAGAAGAAGATATTTTTAACTTCCGAGCAATGGAAGAAGTTCCTGAGAAAATAATTTGGAGAAACACTTTTGGTGAAGGTATGTCGGTAATTGAAGATGAAGAAGTACTTGAACAATTAGACGGTTTAATGACGCGTACCGATGACGTAGAAAACGCTACATTTAATACAAGTACATTAGTCCAAATGCCAGAGGGACAAACTATGAATGGTGAAGTCTTAAACAAGATTTTCGATGAGAGCAAAAAGACAGGTATTCCTCTAAGACATTTATTAAAAAAGAGTTTCCCAAAAGCTAGTTTCTTAACAGAAATCAGTCCAGGCAACGGAGTTCCTGATATTTCTAAGAGAACAAAAAGAAAATAATATTTCTAACGCTATGGTCGTGTCTCCACGAGCCATTGAAACAATCAAATAATCTGAATCACGGATTAAACAAATTGCACGGATTGTAAATTCCGTGAAATCTTTTAATCCGGGATTCAAACAACAATAACTCGCCGTTCGTGAAACTGAAGCTCAATAGAATTTCTAACGTTCAAGAGTGCGACGCAACGATGCTCAATAGTAGCAATTGGCCTGGAACAAAATCCTTCTAAGTATAAACTATGAGGTATGATCTATGAAGTTAGAAAAGGCATAAAATTTTTCTATAATCAGGAAGCATCATACTTCCTACTTCTTACTTACCTTTGCTCCTCAAAATTTTATTTTATGCCAGGAACAGAATTGTTTGGCGCGGAAGAGCGCAAAGAAGTGAACGACGTGCTGGAAACGGGCATTCTTTTTCGATACAATCACGATGCGCAACGAAAGGGCATTTGGAAAGCACGCGAGTTTGAAGAAGAAGCGAAAAAAATTACCGGCGCAAAATATGCGCATGCTGTTTGTAATGGCTCGGCGGCGATTGCCACGGCGCTCGCTGCGTCAGGAATTGGCGCGGGCGATGAAGTGATCGTTACTCCATTTACTTTTATTGCGAGTGTGGAAGCAGTTTTGTTTGTCGGCGCCATTCCGGTGTTTGCGGAAATTGATGAAACACTTTGCCTGAGCGCAGAAGGAATTGAAAAAGCAATTACAAAAAATACAAAAGCAGTTTGTCTTGTACACATGTGCGGTGGCATGGCGGATATGGATTCCATTATGCAAGTCATTAATGATTACAATTTAATTTTGGTTGAAGATGCAGGACAGGCATTTTCCGCATCATACAAAGGAACTTCGACAGGATTGTTTGGAACTGCGGGAAGTTATTCATTCGACTTTTTTAAAATCGCCACTGCCGGCGAAGGTGGAATTGTGGTGACGAATGATGAAGAAGTTTATAGGTTAATTGATACTTATTCTGACCATGGGCATAATCATATCGGCGCTAAACGTGGAATGGAGCAACACTCAATCCTCGGATTTAATTATCGCATCAGTGAATTACATGCTGCGGTCGCACTTGCGCAAACGCGCAAGGTTCCGCAGATCCGCGAAATAAATCGAAAGCATAAAAAAGCGTTGACGGAAATTCTTTCGCAGACCGAAGGAATTTCTTTTGCAAAAATTGCCGATCCGGATGGCGACTCCGCAACTTTCTTAAATATTTTATTACCCGATAGAGAATCTGCAAAACGAACTGTTGATGAATTTAATAAAGCCGGCGTCGCAGGATTTGATTATTGGTTCATGAATATGTATCATTTTATTAATCAATGGGATCATTTGAAAGAATTGCAGACCGCAGCAAAATTACCTGTAGAAATTTTAGGCACACACCAGGATTATAAAAGTCTTTATTTACCAAAAAGCCAGGAAGTAATCGGCAGATTAATTTCTTTCGGTATTCGCTGCACATGGACTGATGATGATGTAAAAAATTTGGTGAATAAAATTTCGGAATGTGTTAGTAAAGCATTAGTTGCAGAAACAGCATAAAAAAATTTCTTACAGATTACACGGATTAGCACAGATTATTTCGTTGTATTTATCTGTGAAATCTGTGCGATCTGTGAGAAAAAATTAAATTATCACATTAACTCTCATGTACAAGAATTTTAAAAACATCGAAAAAACAGTTTACGGTCGCGGAAGTTTTGATGTGATGGATGAAATTCTTTCTGCAAAAAGAAATGAGAATGGTAAATTTTTTCTTTTCGTAGTTGATAATTATTTTAAAGATAAACCAGTTGCAAGCCGCATTCCTGCTAAGCTTGAAGATGTAATAAAATTTATTGACGTTGACCCATACGAACCGACAACAGAACAAATAGATAATTTACGAGATGAAATACTATCATCAAAAGGTTTGCCTGCAGGTGTAATTGGCATTGGTGGTGGAAGCATTATGGATATTGCAAAAGCAGTTTCATTAATGTTTACGAATGAAGGTTCTTCAACTTTATACCAGGGTTTGAATTTGATAAAGAAACCGGGAATTTATCATCTCGGCGTTCCTACAATTTCAGGGACCGGCGCAGAAGTTTCGATGACAGCCGTATTAACCGGACCAATAAAAAAACTCGGATTAAAATGTGAGTGGACAGTTTTTAACCAGGTTATTCTCGACCCGGAATTAATTGCATCCGTTCCAACTGATAAATGGTTTTATACCGGGATGGATACATACATTCATTGCATCGAATCGGAAAATGGAATTTTGAATAATGCTTACAGTCATGCTTATGCGGAGCAGGCATTAAAGCTTTGCCAGGAAATTTATTTGGGAGAAAATTCCGGGCAATCAGCAGAGAATGATGATAAATTAATGGTCGCCTCATTAATGGGCGGATTAAGTTTGACGTATTCCGAAGTTGGAGTTTGTCATGCAGTATCATACGGACTTTCAAAAATATTGGGAGAAAAACATTGTTATGCAAATTGTCTCGCTTTTCAACGTTTGGAAGACTATTATAAAAATGGTGTGAAAGAATTTAAGCAAATGCTCATCAAACATAATATTCAAATGCCACAAAATATAAGTAAGGATTGGACTGACGAACAAATAACAGCAATGGCAGAAGTGGCATATAATTTACCGCACATGTGGAATCACGCTGTTGGAACAAATTGGAAAGAAAAAATTTCTATTGAAACTATTAAAGAGTTGTATAAACGATTTTAATTATACTTGTTGCTGCAACTGCCCCTATTGCAAAAGTTTAAAAATATAATTAGCTTTGTAAGCACAAAATGATAAATAGTGATACTAGAAAAAAACTTGCAGATATCATTCACGGAAATGTCATTGAAGGGCAAAGCGATACTCTCACAGCAGCCTGCAATAACCTACGCAGCAGCTTTGCAACAAATACAAAAATTAAAAAAGACTTCGACAATCAGTCAACAATTAAAGAAAAGCAGAAAGAGCATTTAATTGATTTTATTAGTCAGCATCAGCTTTGGCATCCTGATATCAGGGAAGACAAATATCTGAGTGAAGGTGGCGAAGCGAAAATATATTTCGAAGCAGATAATAAAACGGTATTAAAACTTAACGACGCAATTTATTACAGTACCTGGCTGGATTTTTTTAACAGCGTTCCCATTCACAATTTATTTTTGGCAGAACTACATATACGTTAAAGGGATTTATACAAAAGGGAAATGTATTATACGCCGTATTGGAACAACCTTTTATTATTGCTGACAACCCGACAGACCTGGCACATAAAAACTTTTTTAACTTATAATGGATTTGAAAATGTTCGTCGCTACGATTATTATAACAAACAATTAGGTTTGTTGCTGGAGGATATTCATGATGAAAATGTACTAACAGATACAAGTACATTATTTTTCATTGATACGGTTTTTTATATTGATGTAAATGAATAGATGAATGAACATTCTGTATTTTTGCAATCCTGAACTTAAAATATATGAGCAACAAAAAAATAATGGTTGGAAATATTGAATGCGGAGCAGATGAGCTCTTTCTTATTTCTGGTCCATGTGTGATTGAAGAAGAAACGATAATGATGAAGACCGCTGAAAAATTAAAAGAAGTCAGTGAGCGGGTACGCATTCCCGTTATATACAAATCATCTTTTTCAAAAGATAACAGAAGCAGTTTAAAATATTATAACGGTCCGGGTTTGGAAAAAGGAATGAAAATGCTTGCGAAAGTAAAAGAGCAATTTGGTTTTACTTTGTTAACGGATATTCATTATCCAGACCAGGCTGCACCGGCTGCAGAAGTTTGTGATGTGTTACAAATTCCTGCATACCTATGTATGCAAACCGGCTTAATGGTTGCCGCTGCAAAAACAGGAAAAGTCATCAATATAAAACACGGGCAATTTCTTGCGCCTGAGAATATGAAACATCCTGTCGGCAAATGTGTAGAAGCGGGAAATGATAAAATTATTTTGACTGAACGCGGATACACGATGGGTTACAATGACCTGGTTGTTGACCCGCGAAGTTTTTATCACATGAATCAATTGGGCTACCCCGTTGTTTTTGATATCACACATTCCATTCGCAAATATGGAATTCCAAGCGCAGATGCAAAAGGTGGTGCAAGAGAATTTTTGCCGGTGTTAAGTCGCGCAGGAGTTGCATCAGGTGTTGATGGAGTATTTGTTGAAACGCATCCCGATCCGGAAAAAGCATTGTGCGATGCGGCGAGTCAATTGTGTGTTTATGATTTAGAAGAATTTCTAAAACCAATATTGGAATTGCATAGTATTGAAGTGAAATACAGAAAAAAATAAAGGTTCAAAAATATTTTATTTATACGTATAACTTTTTTATTTTTGTCGTATAAACTAATTTTATGGATGCGAAAGTGACTTTGAGTTTTGATGTTCACGTAATTGAAAAAGCAAAAAAGTTTGCCGAAGGAAACGGAATAAGTCTTAGCAGGTTAATTGAAATTCTTCTTAAAAAAGCAATAGCAGGTAATTATAATAGCATCGAAGAAATGCCAATTGCAGATTGGGTGTCGATGGTTGCCGAGGGTAATTCGGAATATGTAACAAAGCCACG
>DATHPY010000712.1:0-5906 GCA_035483315.1 Puia sp.
TATGGTGTGTATGTTCATATTTTTAATTGGATTAGTGTACTGAGCATAATAGCGCTCGGCGGACGTGATGATTTGCTGCTGGCAAAAATTCCAAAATATTTACACAACAATGAAACTGATCTCCTGTCAAAAATTGTAAAAAAAACAAATTTTGCTGTATTCATAAGATCAGTGATTGTGATCGGCGTATTTCTTATCATTATTTTTTTTATTGACATCAAAACACTGAGCGATTTTAAATATTTTTTCGCTTCGGCATGCATTTCGATTTATTTAATTTCTTTTACAACGCTTAATCAATCTGCATTGCAAGCTTTGAACTACATTAAACTTAGCCAGCTTCCTGAAAAAATTATCCGCCCGCTTTTGCTTGTAATTTTGATTTTTTCTTTAAAGGTTGTATCATCAATAATTACTGTAAAATCTTTAATTATCATTGCAAATCTCAGTTCAGTTGGCTGTTGTATTTTTCTTCTTTATTTCATAATTACAGGATTAAATAAACACAAAAGCTACAACACCGATCTTTCAGTTGCTGATAATCTTTCTAAACAAACTTTTTATTTTTTTCTCATCAGCTTATTTTATTTGCTCAGCACAAAAATCAGTATGCTGATATTACCATATTTCGTGTCGGAAAAAAACATTGGTATTTTTAATATTGCTTATCGTTTTTCCGAATTGCTGATCTATCCATTTTTCTTAATGCATTACATCCTTCCTCAACTTTTTGCGAAACATCATTTATCGGGTAAATCTTACAAACAATCACTCTTCAGCGAATCAACTCTGCTGACAACCCTGCTTTCCATTCCCATTTTTTTTATAAATATTTTTGCAGGAAAATTTTTTTTAGAATGGTTTGGAAAAGATTTCGTGATGGGATACGACTCGCTTATTTATCTCAGCATTGCTCAATTATTATTTTCAATTTTTGGACCAACAAACACTATCTTAATGATGCAGGGAAATGAAAAATATTCAGCGCTGAGCTTATTTGTTTATGTTATCTTATTACTTACAACAAGCTTATTGATTATCCCCACACTTGGCGTTGCAGGCGCGGCGATAAGCGTATTGATAAGCAGTTTGCTTTATAATATTTTATTGGCGATTTTAGTTTACAAGTTGCATGGCGTAATTTCTCCGTTGTTGACATTTTCGTTCAGCCGATCTGCAGAGGAAAAAAATTAATCTATCATTTTACAAATAATTTCGCATGACATTTTAGTGTCTGAAGAAAAAATATTTAAAAGATCATTGCCAGGAATAAATGCCGATAATTGCAAATGTTCATCAATGGAATAATTAAACAAAGCATGTTGATCTACATTATTCAACAATCCAATACACTCAGCTGTTTCATTAAAAAATTCAGGCAGGTTTGCTTCGAACGATAAGCACTTAATCTTTTTAGATAATCCTTGCAATACTTTTTTTTCATATCCTTCAACATCAATTTTAATAAAATCCGGAGTGCCATATTCTGCAATAAGCTCGTTAAGTGTTATTGTAGGAACTTTTGTAATTGCAGAATCAGGAAAAGTAAATTGTTCACCATATATTTTACTTCCATCTTTTTTTAATATCTCTTTCCATTTTTCGCTCAATGTATTAAATGCTGAACCCGTTTGATGAATATTAAAATTTTCAAACCCATTTGTATTGCTTAATGCAACTTGCTTTACAATGACTTTATTATTAAATCTGAATCTTGTGCGCAGAATTGAATAATTGAATGAATCGGGCTCACAGCAAATCATTTTTTTTGCAAAATGAAGAAAAGCAGATGTTTTATGTCCATCATAAGCTCCAATATCTAAGATCAAATCGCACTTATCTAAAAATGATTTATAGAAAGCGACTTCTTTTTTTTCTGCGGCAATGATATCTTTCCGAAAAAGTGTTACATAAATTCTATAAAAAACCGAATATTTTACCGGCAAATAAATATTCAGGTGCACCAGTATTTTCTTAACTAAATTCTTCATCAAACAATATTAATTCAAACAAATACTGGCGCAAAATTTCTTTAAACATCTAATGCACTGCTTTGATATAACCCCATCCGTTTTTTTGCTTGTTGATAATCTCATAAATCCCGTCCGGTACAATTTCTACACAAGATAACAAGTCATCTTTTTCAACATGATTATTTTTCATTGCCACAGCACACACTTTGAAAGAAATATTTTTATATGCAGCAAGTTTAACAACATCATCAGCGCAGGTGGAATTATTTTTTAGCACAAGGTTAAATCCTTTTCCGTACATCACTACTTCAAATTTTCCCTCGGGATTAGGAACAGCAACTTCATTCAACCATCGGATCACCGACTTTTCATCAAGCGTGTCTTTGCTGGTAAGATCAAAAACAACTTTGTAATCTGATTTTTGCGCGTGTAAAAAAACCGGAGCAGATAAAAAAATGCAGAAAATTAAAAAGAAGTTTTTCATATAAGTTAGTTTGATTGATAAAAAGTTACGATTAAATTTTCAAACACTAAAAGCTTTAGAAAATTTTCGCCTGTAAATTTAATGTTGTTTGAAAATTATTTTTCTTAACTTTTACGAATTAAAAACAAGTTTTATGAAACAGCTAACCAAATTTTTATTTACTTTTTCAGCAGCATTATGTTGCACATTCGCAATTGCACAAAACCAGGATGATATGAAAGCTATGATGGCTTACATGACTCCCGGCGACGTTCACAAAATGATGGCGAAATCTGCAGGAACGTGGACTGGTGCAATTTCGATGTGGATGCAACCCGGTGCACAACCAATGACCATGACCGGTGATTCAAAAATTGAAATGATTTTAGGTGGCCGCTACTTGCAGGAAAAAAGTACAGGCACCATGATGGGAATGCCATTTGAAGGACAAGGCACAACAGCATACGACAACGCAAAAAAAATTTTTATTAGCACCTGGATAGACAATGCGGGAACAGGATTGATGTATCTCGAAGGCAAATGGGACGATGCAAATAAAAGCATTAATTTTTCGGGTAAAATGGTTGATCCATCAACAGGAAAAGATTTAGCGGTAAGAGAGGTGCTGAAATTTGTAGATGATAACACGCACACTTTGGAAATGTATATAACCGCCGACGGAAAGGAATATAAATCCATGGAAATAAAATATACAAGGAAGTAATTAATTCCAACCATGATTTTAAAGTTGAGGTGTGAAAGGTTGATTAAGTTGAAATCTTATTGATAGGGACGCCACGCTGGTTTGTGCTGGCATGAGTTGTAGCAATCTCAAATGTTTATCCCATAAAGTTTGTTGGTCTTCATAAACCGCTCAATAAAATTCCTGCAGCGTAAGAACATGTTAATTCCTCAAAAAAACTCTTGAAAGTTTTCCAGTTACCAGTAAGTTTGAGAAATATAACCACAGCTGTTTATGAAAAGTTGCTTCCTCATTATTTTAGTTTCAATTTTTGCTGTTCAATGTTTGAATGCGCAAAAAGAGTACAGCAAAAATTCATTATCGTTTTCAATCGGTCCATCTATTCCGGTTGGTAGTTTTGCCGGCACTAATTTATCAAACGGCTCATCGGGCTTTGCAAAAATTGGAGAGTCTGTAAATTTTTCTTTTGATCATAGATTGAACCAACATCTTGTATTCACTGTAATGTTATCTGGGCAAATAAACAGGTTAAATACAAACGCGCTAAAAACCCAGTTATCGGAATATCCTTTTTTTGCAGACTTTAGTTCAATTGGCACAAGGCATTATTCAAATTGGGTGGTAGATAAAAAAAGCTGGTGTTTGGAATCGCTTCAAATGGGCATAACTGAAGAAATCCCTTTTTCAAACAACGATAACCTTTCTTTTACAGGGAAAATATTATGTGGAGCGACTTACGCGCAATTGCCACTGATTTCAGCGCAAAGTTTTTCCGACACATCTTACGCAACATATATTCGAAGGAAAGCGTCCGCTTTTGCATTTTCGTATTTAGCAGGAGCAGGATTAAAATATAAATTTAAAAGAAAAGTTTATTTTTTATTTGATCTCAATTATTTTGGCGCAGCACAATTCACTTTTAAAAATGTGCAGGAAGGAATTACCGCAACAAATGAAGGAATTAATGTGCCTGGAATATATTCTTTCGCAAATTCAGTCGGACCAATTGTCGATGATATACGTACAGGCACCGTTAAACAATCTATTGGTTCTGTAATTGTAAATTTTGGTATTGAATTGCGATTGTAAATTATTTTCTGCGTTTTGAAAAACTTCAATAACTTAGTTAGCGCAGTTCTGATATTACCAAAACTCGTCTCCACGAAAACAGCTCCCTTATTTTTTACATTGTGTTCTTAAAATTTAAATAAAAAACATCATGAAACAACTTTCGGTTATTCTTGTTACAGGAATTATTCTATTTTTTGCTTCCTGTTCTGGCAGCGGCAGCGAAGAAAAAAAAGCGGCAGACAGTACAGCCACTGTTACTCCACCACCACCACCACCATTTAAACCTTTTGATGTAGCAGTGATCAGGCATAAGGTAAAAAATTTCGACAAATGGAAAGTCGCCTATCTTTCTCATGACTCTGTTCGCAAAGCTTACGGACTTACTGATGCCGGGTTATCGCGCGGGTTGCAAGATTCCAACATGGTAACGGTTACCGAATTGATTTCTGATGTGCAAAAAGCGAAGGAATTTTCAAACCTTCCCAACCTGAAAGAAGCAATGAAAAAAGGCGGAGTGGTTGGCTCACCTACTTTTGATTTTATTCATGTAATTCGATACGACACTTCTAAAACCGATAACCCCAACAGGCTGGAGGTTGCGCATAAAGTAAAAGATTTTGATGCGTGGTTAAAAGTTTTCGATAATGAAGGTTCTGCAACAAGAGCAGGCTATGGTATGGTTGACAAAGGGCTTGCTCGCGGCATTGATGATTCCACCATGGTTTTCGTATTGTTTGTTGTTACTGATAGTGCAAAAGCTGTGGCGAGAGGTAATTCTCCCGAATTGAAAAAGATTATGACAGATGCCGGTGTTGTTGGCGCTCCGAAAATAAATATGTTCAGAGATTTGAAATAGTTGATGGTTCATTGTTAATAGCTCATAGCCCGAAGCTGACAGCTTAAAGCTATGAGCTATTAGCTTTGAACTTAGCCGTATAATCTATAATCTAACACCAATGTATAACCGAAAATAAATTGGCTGTTATATTTCATAATTCATAGCCAATAGCTGTTTTAATTCGTTTACAAAATAAAAAATAAAAGGCTTTTGCCGTTTGTGAGTGTTTTAGCGTTGCCGGCGCTATCATATAAAATGCAATTAAAACTGGCAGTTATGTTTATGGTGGCTGAAGGATTTTGAACCGTGCTTTGAGTTATAGTAAAATTGCTTCCTGTTTGATCGCCCGAAGCAGCATTTGTGGCCCATAATTTTCCCTGCGGATCTATCCATTGGATGATAACACCAAGCGTATCATTCTTTCCATATTTCAAACTCGCTCCGGCGCTTAACAGCGAATCTAATGCAGCAAATGTTCCACTGGAATCTTGATTATTTATGCCGCCAATAACTTCAAAAAAACCTGTTGAGTCCCATGGAAAATAACTACCGCAACAATTGTCACCATCCATACCAGTAGACGGTATTATCGAAGCGGCGACATATATATCTGAGCCATAGTCGTACGTCCAATAACCATTTATATAAGCGTATTCGGCGTATGATGAAACGCTGTCAAGCTGGAATTTATAATAATATGCAGTGTCATTCCCGGAAGTATCAACAGTGCCTGCAGGATGAGATGGCCGAGCGCCATTTTTTTTGCATGAAAACAAAATAACTGTGAGAAAGAATAATAACAGCAATAAAAATATTTTCATAAAAGATTTTAATTATTGCTATGATGTTTGCATCAGA
>DATHPY010000713.1:0-2878 GCA_035483315.1 Puia sp.
TTAATATTGCCATCTTCAATACTAACCACTTTATATTGGTTGAATTTGTTTTGTACATCCATAAAACCAAGAACACAGGAATATTTTTCATTGCCGGCATGAATTGCCGGTTGTGGCATTGCGCCAAGATTGGGCAATTTCAAAGTATCTTCTCCGGTCACTTCTTCGTACTGCATTTTAAGAAGATAATAAAAGGTTTTTTGAGTTTCATAAAGTTTTACTGAAAATTTCCAGTCATTTAATTTATCCTTTATTTTTTCTTCATATTCTGCAACGGGTTCTTTTTTGATTTCTGTCCTGTACATCGGTACTTTTTCAAGCGGCAATTGAGCGACACTTGTATCTGTATTGGAATTTGAATTGTTTTGGTTGTGTGAATTGCAGGAAAAAATAATAAAAAATAAGGGAAAAATAAATAAGGGAAAAAGTCTTTTCATGGAATAAATTTTGAGTTGCAAATATCTGAATTATTGCGTAACAGAAATATCTATTTTTCTGTTTGGCCAACGGTTAGCATGCTGATAAACCAATCCGCGCATGTAATCATTTTCGGGATATGGGGTGAGATAATTTTTTAACTGATTTATTTCAACAATCGCATCAACGTCTGTTGGCAGATAACCCATGCCATAAAATTTTCCGCGTTCAATTAAAATGCAACTTTGTTCACTCCTCGTTCTGCCTTCACCGATCAATGTAAAAGATGGCAGGCGGTTTTTTAATGATTCGGTCGCGATAGTTACACGGTTATTATAATCAGCAACAGATTCGTTATGCTCACAAGCACCAAAACAATATCTTTCTTTCACGCCTTCACATTTTTCATCATCCACTTGCAAAAAACAAAGTTTTGGGCAAAGATTGAATTCATAAATTAATTTACGCAACATACTCTGTCCTTCTACTAATAAAGAAAAAGTGTACAATGGCTCAAGGTTTCTTTTTCTTTTTTCGATAGCTAATCTTTTAAAACCATTCATGTCTTCAAACATATACAAACCGTAAACCTGTTCAAATCTTTTAAGGCTACGATTATATTGCGGCCACAAACGTTTTATTTCAACGCACTCCATTAAAAATGCTATCAGTTCTGTTCCGCATGTTTGATAAGTAATGGAGAAAATATTCCTGAGAAATTCCTGCTTCTGTTTGTTTGGTTTATTGTTTGAAAAATGACTGGTCACGCGTTTGCGTAAATTTTTTGCTTTACCTACATAAACCACTTTTCCTTTTTCGTTATGAAAATAATAAATACCCGGAGTGTGTGGCAATTGCTCAAGCTGATCTACAGATAAATTGGGTGGCAAATATTGTTCGCGGCTTCTGCTTTTCAGCATTTCCTGAACATGACCTTTTTCATCATTACTAATAATTTTTTCAAACAGTTGAACAGTTGCATCAACATCACCGCCGGCACGATGTCTGTTTGAAATATCAATTCCAAGACTGCGGCATAAATTACCGAGACTATAACTTCGAAATCCAGGAAAAATTTTTCGACTCAATCTAACCGTACAAAGCTTTTTTGTGTTGAGATCAAATCCTGAAATTTTAAGATGATGTTTAAGAAAGGAGTAATCGAAATTTACATTATGCGCAACAAAAACCGCATCATTTAAAAGTTGAAAAACATTTTCAGCGATGTCATCAAACGAAGGAGCGTTGCAAATCAGTTCATCATTAATTCCTGTCAACGCCTGAACATATCTTGGGATAGGCATGCCCGGATTTACCAGCGTTTCATACCGTTTTATTTCTTTTCCGTTGTATAATACAATAGCAACTTCAGTTATTGCGTTATTGGCAGCATAACCACCTGTAGTTTCTATATCTACAATAGCGTACAAAATTATTTTTTTGAAATGATTGTAAAGATATAAAGAATTGATGGTTGAATCTTCTTAATCCCTCCCTCCGAAAACACGCAGAGAAACACTCTGTGATCCCTAAACTATTAAATTCAATTTTTATGAAAAGAAGTTTTACACTCGCGTCTATCAAAAAAGACACACTCGCTGCTTTGACCGTTGTTGTTTACTTTTGCGCAATACTATTATTTGCGTACATCTTTACTATGAATTGATAATCATCGGATTAGAAGCAAAGATATTTTTTGACTTTCCAAACAAAAAATATTATATTTGTTCAGGCCATATTAAACAAATAGTGGCGCCCCGTTAGATCGTCTCTTCTACAAGCAAAGGAAATTAAGTTCATTATCCAGATCCGTTCCTGTTGAAACCGCTTTTTTTAAACTAAATGGTTTCACTTTTTAAATTTTGAATTATGAAAAAGGATATGAATTCCTGGCACCTCGGAGAAACAGCAAAAACTGCTTTGATCGCAGGCGGTTTTTTAGGTTTGGTAATGCTCTTGTCTTACCTGTATTGGTTTGCATAAGAGTTTTATTGTTCACTATTAAAATTGAAAATTATTGAATCAATTTTACTCTAAAAGTGTTAGGCAGTAAACAAAAAAATTGAGCTTTTAAATTCCCCGCGAGGGGAATTTTTTTTGCATTCACTTTTCAAAGCAATCATCTCCGCTCCTCCATCATTTATTCTTAACTTTGCCGTCCATTAAATTTTACAATAGATTTTTTATTTGATATGGAATTAAGCAAACATTACAACCCGGCATTAACAGAAGATAAATGGTCTGAACATTGGCTTGGCAAAAATTATTTTAAAAGTGAACCGGACGAAAATAAAAAACCCTTCACTTTAGTAATTCCACCACCAAATGTAACCGGCGTGCTGCACATGGGACACACACTTAATGAAACAGTGCAGGATATTCTTGCGCGCAAAGCGCGAATGAATGGTTTTAATGTTTGCTGGGTTCCAGGAAGCGATCACGCATCAATTGCAACCGAAGC
>DATHPY010000714.1:0-6429 GCA_035483315.1 Puia sp.
ATCTTGCACATCATCAGGTTTTTTTCTCCGGCGCTCAATTACATTTACAATTAATCTTTGTTCTGACATTAGAAAGAAAGCAATCGTAACTTTTATGCCTGAAATAACTACATAGGATATGGTGGGTTTGTTTAGTCCAAAATTCATCTGCCGTTGCTGAAAATAAGAAAATAATTGTTGGCAAAAATTAGGGAATTCATCAATGAATAATAGTCCGCCGATTACAATAATAGCAATACTTAAAACTGTTGAACGATGAATATTTAAAGAAACGGTGTCGCTATCAAAACCCTTATCAAGTTTAAGCTTATCAATGATTAAATCTGTTTTGAAAATTAAATAATAGGATATGGCTCCGTACAAAAGTAGAAACAATAATACCGAAATTAATACCGCAACGCCTTCGCCAACAGTTTCTGAATTTATAATAAAAAGCAAAGAAGAAATTACCTGTGGAATTAATGATAAAAAATCTTTTATAAAAAAGATTCCCAAAATTTTTAAAATGATATTAAATAAGGTTCGCAGTGTCATGGTTAATATTTTTTGCTAGCATAATAAAAATACAAAAGTTGATGATGAAAATGAATCATTACTTTTAAGGTAAAATAATTTCAAGATTATTGCACAATGATAAACTTTCTAAAAAAATATTTCCATCATATCTTTTATCCCATTGCCTGGACAATAATTGTTTTGATATTATTGACGCTGCCTGGCTCAATGCTTCCGCAGGAAAAAGCGTTTGCAATTCCAAACTTTGATAAGTTGGTGCACATGAGTTTGTTTGGCGGCTTTGTTTTATTGTGGAGTCTTTATTTCAATAAAAAAATAATTAATCATAGAAAGCTGCTCATAATTTTTTTCCGCATTTTTATAATTGCAAGTTTGTACGGAGCAACTACAGAATTTATTCAGAAATATATTCCTTCACGCGATTTTGATATTGCAGATATTCTTGCTGATGTTGCAGGCGCTGCAATTGCTTATGGCATTGCTAATATTTTTTTGAGCCGGTTTGAATAAAGAATTAATAGTGCAACTTTTAATTTTGTAAAAAAGATAAATTTAGAATAAGATAATAAGGTTATCCCAATGATGAGGTTTTCTACTAAGGTTTAAAAAACTTTCATTATAAATTGTTGTAACGGAATTTTTCTGAAGATGGATTCGCAGCCTGAAGTTCAATAGTAGCACAACCGATGAAAGTAATGCGACGCAAGAATGTTGAATAGAAAACCAATGCCGGTTACATAAAAAAGAAAAAAAAAATTCAGAGGTTGTATAAAAAAGTAAGCCCCGATAGAAATCGGGGCCGTAACCAAAACTAACTGCTTATGAGAAAATTGACTGCTTTGTGTGAGTCAAATAGAAAAGACATTTTTTAAAGTACATCTTGTATAACGCAAAACAGATGCCAATATTATATTCGTCACTTAAACCATTCCACCATTTAAAGAACTCATCTGCTTTTACAATCCAAAGTTACGATACCGAAAAGCATTTAGATTGATATCGCTATTTGAATAACATTTATTTAGCAATAGCTAAAAATATGTTAGCGTCATTCGAAAAACAAAGAACCATACGTATGACACAACTTTGAAACAAAAGTTTATCACCCAATGTTAAAAAAAATCGAAAACGAAAAGACCGATAAAAAAACCCAATCTACCGAAGATTGGGTTTTTTGTAAGTCGAAATAATTTTGAAAAAATTACTAACTGCTAAACATTCCTTTGATCTTATCGAGAATGCCACCGCCGGCTCCTGCTCCGGAAGTTAGCTGACCGATGATACCTTGTAAATTAAAACTGCTGTCATTGGGGTCGTTGGTTTTACTGACGAGACTTTGTAAAACATTCGGAATAAGATTGCTGGCAACTCCATTGGCGGCATTTTGATCGAGCCCGAATTTGTCCATAAGACTTTGCACAAAATTGCCAGTAATATTTTGCGTCGCAGGGTTAGAACTTACGTTCCCCGAATTGTGGAACAAATTCTGCACATCCTGCAAATTGCCTTGTGAAATCATGTTTTTCAGTGTTCCCTCAATTGAATTGCCGGCTTCACTGATTACCGCATTATTTTGTTCGTTTGGAATTGCAGGATTATTTACAACAGCGTTGTCTGCGTGCTGTTCGATAAGGTTGATTAAATTTTCTAACATAAGGTTATGATTTTTTTACAAGATAGGGATTTGACGGATTTAGAGGATTAATTCTGTTTTGCCAGCTTTTCGGAGTTTTCCGCAAATTGCAAAGCATCAATAAACTGTTGGATGTTTCCATTCATAACATCATCAAGATTGTAAACTGTTAGTCCTATGCGGTGGTCGGTAACACGGCCTTGCGGATAATTATAAGTTCTGATTTTAGCGCTTCTGTCGCCGGTGCTTACCAAACTTTTTCTGTGCCGGGAAATTTCTTCTTCCTGTTTGCGGACCTGCTCTTCATACAATTTTGTACGTAACATTTGCATTGCTTTTTCGCGGTTGCCAAGTTGAGAACGTTCGGTCTGGCACATTACCACTGTTCCGGTAGGTATGTGCGTTAGTAACACTTTTGTTTCAACTTTATTTACATTTTGTCCGCCGGCACCGCCGCTCCGGGCAGTTTCCATTTTTACATCGCTTTCTTTTAATTCAAAATCCACTTCTTCAGCTTCCGGCATTACGGCAACTGTTGCGGCGCTGGTATGTACGCGCCCGCTTTGCTCCGTATCGGGAACACGTTGCACGCGATGAACACCACTTTCAAATTTTAATGTTCCGTAAACATCATCGCCTGTAACTTCGAGTTGTGCTTCTTTATAACCGCCAACAGTTCCTTCACTTTCACTGAGCAATGCTGTTTTCCATCCTTTCCGTTCACAATATTTTATATACATCCGCAAAAGATTGCCAGCAAATAAACTGGCTTCATCGCCGCCGGTTCCTGCACGAATTTCAATGATGGCATTTTTTTCATCTTGCGGATCCTTTGGAATTAAGAGTTGACGGATTTTTGCTTCAATGGCTTCTTTTTTTTCTTCAAGCGCCGGCGTCTCCGATTTAGCCAGGTCGCGGAGCTCTGCATCACCGCCGTTCAAAGCTTCTTTATAGAAATCAACATCGCCGAGTAACTTTTTATATTCTTCACGTGCCTGAACAATTTTTTCCAAACTGCGATATTCTTTACTCATTGCGCTGAATTTTCGCGTGTCAGCAATCACAGATGGATTGCTTAATGAAACACCCAGATCTTCAAATCTTGCCTTAATAGCGTCAAGCTTATCTAACATAGTTTTTATACTTTTATCATGAATGGAACTGACCATTCACTATTCACGAAGTTTGCAAAATTAATTCTTTCATAATTGATATGAGCTATCAAAAGTTTAAAGCGGATTATTTATTTACCGGAAATGAAATATTGAATAAAGATTTTGTGTTGATTACGAATGAAATTGGTGTTGTCGAAAATATTATTCCAGTCACTGAAGCTGGCGAGGATGTACAAACTTTTACAGGAATTCTTTCGCCGGGATTTATAAATTGTCATTGTCATTTGGAACTAAGTCATTTAAAAAATTTAATTCCCGAAAAAACCGGTTTGGTTGATTTTGTTTTTAAAGTTGTTACCCAACGCCATTTTGATGAAAAAATAATTTTGGATGAAATTGCCAAAGCAGAAGATGAAATGCTAAAGAATGGAATTGTTGCTGTTGGCGATATTTGCAACAACACGCATACGTTTCTTCAAAAACAAAAACAGAAAATTGCTTATTATAATTTTATTGAAGTAAGCGGATGGTCGCCTTCTATTGCCGAAACAAGATTTGAAAAAAGTATATCTTACTATGATAAATTCAGTCAACTGCCAACAATCAACAGTCAACTTTCCATGGCGCCGCATGCGCCGTATTCTGTTTCGGAAGAATTATGGAAAATGATTCAACCTTACTTCTCACAAAAAACGACAACTATTCACAACCAGGAAACAGCTTTTGAAGATGATTTTTTTTTAACCGGCAAAGGAGATCTTTTGAGAATGTACGCTGCCATGAATATCGATAACCGCTTTTTTAAACCAACAGGCAAAAGCAGCCTGCGATCTTATCTTCATAAATTGGATAGCGCTAAAAATGTATTATTCGCGCATAATACTTTTACCAAAAAACAAGACATAGAATTTGTAAAGAAAGAATGGAAAAATGATCCCACAGCATTTTTTTGCATTTGTGCAAATGCGAATCTTTATATTGAAAACTCAGTACCACCAATTGAATTATTAATGAGTGAGAAATGCAATATTGTTTTAGGAACAGACAGTCTCGCAAGCAATAACAGCTTACATATTTTGGATGAAATGAAAACCATCATCAAATATTTTCCGAAAATTTCCACCACTCACTTATTGCAATGGGCAACAACAAACGGAGCAAAAGCATTGCAGATGGACAATGAATTCGGCAGTTTTGCAGCAGAAAAAAAACCGGGAATTATTTTGATAGAGAATAATGACGGTGAAAGATTAACGCAGGATTCTGAAGTAAAAAAGATTTTGTAAATATTTTTTGGATGTTGGTCAGGCGACCAACATCGGCGTATCGCTTATTCACCTTTCACGAATCTGAGCCATCTATGGAGTCGAACCCACGACCACCTGATTACGAAAACTGAGAGAAACTTAACTCGCCTGAATCTAACTTAACTCAGATAAGCTTAGCGAGTTGAACTCCAAATTTTTGTGCAAATGTGAACATCAGAAATCTGAAGAGTGAAAAATGTAAAAAATGTATAATTATGGAAGCACAAGTTTCAATTTTCTTGGATACGAGAAGAGCAAAAAAGAATGATCTGTATCCGGTAAAACTAAGAATTTATCTAGAAGCAAAAACTGTTTCTTATCCAACGATCTACGACGTTCGGCAAAGATTTGTAATAAAATCGAACTTGGAAAAAAGATCAGGACAATGGAAGCAAGACACTCCGCATCAACCTTGATGAAGAACGCAGGTGTGTCGCCACATTATATAAAAGAATCTTTAGGACATACAAGTTTGAAAACGACAGAAAATTATCTGGCAGGCTTTGAGAATGAACAAAGAAAAGAGTTTTCAAAAGTTTTGGATGATTTCAAGATCCTTGATGATTTAAAATGATTTTTGATTTTCATTCTTAGCTTATGTTAATCGGATTTACGAAGGGAAGTGTTTATTGAAAATTAAAACACAAGCGATAAAATTAGTTCAGCATTTCATCAGAATCCTGGAATATATTTAATACTTAAATTGGACAAATGATGAATAAAGTTCTCGAATTCTTTAACAAGATCAGTGGACTTCTGATCTTCCTCATATTGCTTGTGTTGCTTATAGAACACATCCATCATGCGCATTTCCGAGGATGGGATCATCACATACATTTTGCAATTCCTTCTGGTCCGAGTGACACAACGAAAACATATATAGATTCATCCACCAAAAAATAGTATAACGGCTACCAATAAGTAAAATGATTCTGTGTCTGGACTATTAACGGCGGGTGGTAGCTGCATCGAATATTCGGCAAAAGTTACCTCCTCCTATTTTCCCGATCTCATCCTCGTTGAAACCAGTTTTTAACATTGCATCAATCACGGCATAATAAAAACCAACTTTTTGATCTTGCCAAGCTTCATTAGTACGTTCACCAATTCTGCGCCCGCGATCTTTATCACCACCGGGTGGAGGATCGTTTTGATTATTATTATCACTCGGACGATGATCAGAAGGATTGTCGGGATTTCCAGTACCGGCAGATCTGTAAGAAGGGGTCATCTTTGTGTCAGTGCCAATGCAAATATGATCAATCCCGACTACATCAACCAATGCTTTTATATTTTGAACATATTCGAGAGGTGTATCGGAAAGATGTGTCCACACGCCAATAACACCGCCAGCGTCTGCAACAATTTTAGCCTGCTCTTTACTGATGAGTCTTGGACGCATCATTTTGGCCATAAATTCATTCTTGCCTAACTGCGTATCAAGACCAGTGTGGGAAACGATTACCGGTTGTGTCGCAACTTTTAGCGCGGCGTTTATAGTTTCATTACTTGCATGAGTGAGGTCAACAAGAATACCAAGCCTGTTACATTCTTCAATAACATCCGCACCTAACTTTGTTAACCCACCCCATTTAGGCGGGTTTGTATAAACGTCACCGAGGGGCACAGAGGCATCGCTGTCGTGAAGTAGTCCGAATACCCGCAGACCGCGGCCATAAGCAATTCCGACACGATCCAAATTTCCTTCAAGAAAATGGCCGCCTTCAACAGCTTGAATAACGGTTGGTATTTTTTTATCGTGTGCAGAGCGAAGATCAG
Source organism: Puia sp. (assembly GCA_035483315.1). Taxonomy (GTDB): domain Bacteria; phylum Bacteroidota; class Bacteroidia; order Chitinophagales; family Chitinophagaceae; genus Puia. The sequence goes on from DATHPY010000714.1 coordinate 6,351, forward strand.
TAAGGTTCAAAGAGCGTTTCATGTTGTTGCTTTCCAGCAACGCGTCCATTGCATTTAATGCATTTGTAAAACGTTCATA
>DATHPY010000715.1:0-6780 GCA_035483315.1 Puia sp.
ACATAACGGAGACCATTAGCCGTATTTCGCACGCCATGCGCGAGGTGCAACCAACCAAGTTTTGTTTTTATTGGCGTAGGACCTTGTCCGTTTTTTGCTTCATTAATTGTGTGATAAATTTTTGGATCCACAATTATTTCATTTTCAATAACAGCGTTTACCATCGAATCAGCGAGTCCAAAGCCAATACCACCGCCGGTTCCGGTGCCGATGAAACCGTCCTGGGGCCTTGTATAAAAAGCGTATTTATTTTTTACAAATTCAGGATGTAATACAACATTTCGTTGTTGTGGGGATGGCGTTTTCAGATCTGCAAGACGTTCCCACTTTTTTAAATCTTTAGTTCTCGATATTCCACATTCGGCAATTGCAGCGGATTGATCGTAATCCGGAGCAGAAGCATCTTTTCTCTCTGTACAAAATAGACCGTAGACCCATCCGTCTTCATGGAATGTTAAACGCATGTCGTAAATATTCGTATCGGGCTGATCTGTTTCGGGCATATTAACCGGGTAATCCCAAAAACGGAAATTATCAATTCCGTTATCACTCTCTGCAATCGCGAAAAAAGATTTCCTGTTGATTGATTCCACTCTTGCCAAAACAATGTATTTATTTTTCCATTTTATTGCTGTTGCGTTGAATACCGCATTGACACCAAATCTTTCCATCAGGAAAGGATTGTTTTTTTTATCAAGATCATATCGCCAGAATAAAGGCGTATGCTCAGCGGTGAGTACAGGATATTTATAGCGGTTGAAAATCCCATTGTTATCTTCCTGCATCTCATTTTTTTGCGAAACCAATTCTTCATGATGCTTCTTCAGTCTCTTCAATCTTTTCTCAAACAGATCCTTCATAATATTTTTTTTAAAGAAATAATTAATATTCATTCAGCCTGTTCCACCATGTCTTTTTCAGTATCATTATAATTATTAAAAGAATTATAACGGTTATGAGTAGTGGTAGTTTTAACCACAATACAATGTACATGGGCAGAATAGTTAAACACAATTGCCCGATAATGCCGATAGAAACATTGAACATATTTATTCCGAAATTTTTATTGTAAATAAATTGCGGATCATCAGCAACAACCATTTTATGAACAGGTTTCCAAAATCCCCATGGACGAACATTTCTATAAAATGATTTCAGCGTTTCGCTCTCAACAGGCGGCGCAGCATAAGTTCCTGCAATCGAGCCGATCAATGATAATACAAACAACACCGGCCAATAATACAAATCCAATCCTTTTATTACATCGTAAGATTTTAAAACCGCCAAAGCAATTGCCGGAAGAATGCCTGCGAGCATTCCCCAAAAAAACCCGATTGCATTAAAACGCCACCAGTGCCACTTGAGCATATTGGCTGCAATGTATCCGCCATACAATCCTGAAACGATCCATTGCAAAACCGTGTTCACATCTTTCACAAATAATCCGAGAATTACTCCGGTTGTAACAACTACAAGACCTGCGAGATAATTCATCGAAATAATTTTTTTATTTGAAGCAGTTGGATTGACATATTTTAGATAGATGTCGTTCACGATATAAGCTTGCGCTGCATTTAATGTTCCGGAAAAAGTTCCCATAAAAGCGCCGAGCAACCCGGTGAGCACTAATCCCATCAACCCAATTGGTAAAAAATTATTTATTGCTGCGGGTAAAACTTTTTCAAAATCAGTTCCGGTAGTAGTTTGAATATCACCGTGTATTTGTGAATAATATAATAATGCAAGAACGGTAAACCCGATTATCATAGAATAACGGATTGGCAAAAGAATAATGGAAACAAATCCACTCATCTTACTTGCTTCCTGTGGCGATCTTGTGCTGAGTACTTTTTGCATATCATAATTCGGCGCAGGTCCGGCAACGCTTGCAAAAATTCCTTTAAACAACATCATCATAAAAAATATTCCAAACATGGAAAAACCATCATCGCTGATTTTTTTATTTGCATCAGCAACAATATTACTCCAGTCGAGATTCAACTTCCAACCAAAAAAAGGATTTGTCCAGCCATTAGGAACATTCAGAGAATTGCCACGCAAATGGATCATCGCAATAATTCCAATGCTGATGCAGGCAACAGTCATGATCGCATATTTTATTACATCGCCGAGCACAATACTGTGCATGCCTCCAAGAATAGAATAGAACATGGCGAATAATGTAAAAACAATTCCATAAACATGCGGCACATATTCCGGCGCAACATGAAATGGAATGAAATGCTGAACTGAATCCCACGGAATAAAAATTTGCATAAACTTTCCCAGCCCAACAAAACCGTAAGCCATAAACCCCAGACAACTCAGCAATGCAAAAGCCACTACAATATTGTGAGATGCCTTCACACTTTTTCCCGAAATACCAAATCGGCTCACTAACCACTCCGCTCCTGTTGTTGCGTTTGATCTACGCAACCAACGCGACAAATACATCATCAAAAAAACCTGGTTAAAAACAGGCCACAACCAGGGAATCCAGATACTTTTCATTCCATAAACAAAACATAAACTCACCATCCACATCGTTCCGGAAATATCAAACATGTCAGACGCATCGCTCAACCCCAGCATATACCAGGGAAGCGATTTACCACCAAGCAAATAATTTTCTTTGTTCAGTCTTGCTTTTTTACGCATGAACCAGCCAATGCATACCATTGTAATAAGATATGAAGCAATAATGACCAGGTCAATTGCGTGTAATTTCATTTATTTAGCTGTTCTAACGTTCATCAACATACGAAAATAAAATTTATAATTTAAACGGCTGTTGGTGAAAACACCAACAGCGGCGGCCCGCTGTGGACGGTGTCATCACCGTCCACTCCTCATCTATATAAATTTTCTTTTGTCACATCTTTTTGAAACAATGTTTTCGGATCATTATAAAATTTCACAAAATCATTTGCCGATGCCTGACCTTTATAGGGAACATAAAACTCTCCGCTTCCATTTGGTTTAAAACCTGCATTTCGCCATGCTAACACGTAAGAAATTTTGTAAGGAGAAATAGCTTTAAGCAAAACATTTGTCCACCATGTACTATCGGGTAAAGTGCTATACCCAAATTCGGTCAGCGCAGGAATTTTATTATTTTCAGATGCAATGCTATCAAGTGTGCCCAGCATGTTTCCGGCAAGTTTTATAAAATCATTATTTGATGCAGTGTTATAAGCCTGATAAATATCAAATCCAATTACATCAACGAAATCATTTCCAGGATATCTTTCCAAATATTCCTCCCGCGAATAAAATTTGTCGGTGTTATATGCATACAAAAGATTATGAACGTTTTTTGCATCGCGCAAATAAGTTTCTGTGAAACGATACAATTGTTTTAATTCATCGGGCGTACAATTTTTTCCGCCCCACCAAAACCAACTGCCATTCAATTCATGAAATGGTCTGAAAATTACCGGAATATTTTCTCCATTTTTTCCTTTGAGGCTTAACACAAAAGCTGCAATTTTATCAAGCCAGCTTTTGTACAATTCATTTTTTTCTCCGCCGGGCAAAACCGATGCAACTGTTCCCGGCGCGGGATTCCATGCTGTCTTTCCGGTTAATGGATTATTAAGATGCCAGCTGATGGTGATTACTCCACCGCGATCATAAATTTCTGAAATAAAAATTTTTATTTTTTCGAAAGGAACACTGTCGAGGTTTACATCATGGTCAAGTTCAAGCCTTCCTAATTCCCAACCGTAAACTGCTGGATAATCGCCGGTAACATCTTTGATATCACTTCTTCCATTTTCATATTTCCATCCAAGGCCGTAGGCAAGGTCATCCTGGTGACCAAGCATAAATCCTTTATTAAGAAGTTTTTTTAAATTATTGTAGAGATAAATTGTCTCTTTGGTTGCTTTTTTATCGGCAGGTAATGACTGTGCGTTTGCAAAAAAAATAAATAATAGCAATATGATTTGCGACGGTAAGAGTTTCATATAGCGGCCAGTTGGTTGAACAATCGATCCTACTCCAAATCTAATCTGAATAGCCTGTTATTATTTATACTTTTTTACCTATTAATCGCCCAAGTTTATCTATTTTGCCCAATTTTTTAACGATAATAAACTGACGGTAAATAATTTAAAAAGTCTTTTTTGGGTTGATTTCTATTGTACTTATTTATCCCTCAACGAAATTTTCCGGAAATATTTTTCGAAATTAATGCAGCTATCAGTCTACATAATTTGTCTACAACTAACCAAGACTCATGCATAAGGACATCATGCGGGAAATCATACCGCTAACACCTAACGATTGTTTCACTCTTTTTTCGCGCACAAAAAAAGAGTTTAATTTCCCTCTTCATTATCACGATGAATTTGAGTTGAATTTTGTTTGCAATGCCAAAGGAGCAAAACGCATTGTTGGCGATAGCATAGAAATTATTGATGATCTTGAATTGGTTTTGATCGGTCCGAATTTATATCACGCATGGTTCACTCATCAATGCACAAGCAAAGACATAACCGAAATAACCATTCAATGGCACCGGGATCTATTTGACGACAAATTGTTAAGCAGAAATCAACTGAATTTTGTAAAATGTTTATTCGACCGCGCACAACGCGGAATATCTTTTCCAAAAGAAACGATTGAACGCATTGTACCAAGAATTAAATCTCTCGATCAAAAAGGCGGTTTTGCTTCTGTTCTTGAATTGATGTCAATACTTCACGAGCTTTCTATTTCATCCGATATAAAAACTTTATCAGACGCAACTTTCATCAACACACAATTCAGTTATAACAGCAGGCGCATTGAAAAAGCATTTCAATACATGAATCATAATTACGACAGAAGTGTTACACTGGGCGAAGTGGCAAAGCTTGTTAATATGACTGATGTTTCTTTCAGCCGTTTTATTAAAAAAAGGACTGGCAACACTTTTATTGATACACTTAATGAAATACGATTAGGACATGCATCAAAAATGCTGATTGATACAACTCATTCCGTCGCTGAAATTTCTTTCAACTGCGGGTTTAATAATATCTCCAACTTCAACAGAATTTTTAAAAAGAAAAAAGGCTGCACGCCAAAAGGTTTCCGTGAAAATTTTGCTTCGGGAAATCGTGTGTTTATTTAAAAAATAAATTTATTAGGGGAGTCGTCATTGCGAAGCCCATCGGCAGAATTGTGTGTGGGCATTGGCTGTGGCAATCTGCTTTAATAATATCAAATTGATAAGTTTAAAAAAGCAGATTGCTCTCAAAACATCTCCACGCATAAAGCCATGCCGATTTTTTCGCAATGACGTTCACTAACAAATAAAAAAATAAGGAATAAAAAACTGTTCCCAATTTCTCGTTCCTTATTTCTAATTTCTTATTTATACTTTTAAAACTAAGTCGCCCAGGCCTTATCTCCTTTTTTGTAAGGAATGCAACCGTCGTATCTTCCCGGAACGGCAACATAACGAAGCGCTTTTGTCGCGCCAGGTTCTGATGTAAAATAACCCCACAAAGTAAGTTCCTTCATCATGCGGAAATAATGCGTAGGATCGTCTGGCTTTTTCTTGCCCATATAATCTTTTGCTTCTTTGTCGAGAGCAACTAAAAAATCATGTTTGTCATTCGGAGCAAGATCAACAAAATTATTTTTATACTTCGCTTTTGCAGCATCATTCAGTTTCTGCATGCCGTCCAAAAATATTTTTTGGTCTTTATCTTCGTAACAATCGTTTACGATCACCGTCATGAATTGGCCAACTTTTGCATCTTTCGCTCCCGGTGTTGTTGTTGCCGGAATAATTGTTTCGGCAATTTCATCGAGATAAGAAACATCATCCGGAGTAAAAGTAAGCGTGGCTCCATACTTTTTATCTGCAGGGCCGCAACCGGATAAAAACACTTCTGCTCCAACGATAGTTCCGCCCAGCAAAAGTGCAACACTTGATAACGCTTCACGTCTATTCATAATTTATTTTTTTTGTACGTTATGAAATTAAATTTCCTGATTTTTATTGATATAACAATGAACTTTTAATACTCAATGTGAAAATTGCTTAATGGTTCAATTGAGCTATTGAGTAATTGAGCCATTTTCACATTTTCATTTATAAATTCCCTTTTTTCAATTCTGCTACCGCATAATTAGTTGCACGAGCCGTCAACGCCATATAAAAAATAGATGGGCTTTGATTTGCTGTGCTCGTCATGCAAGCTCCATCCGTAACAAAAACATTTTTGCAATTATGAAATTGATTCCACCCATTCAGCAAAGATGTTTTCGGATCTTTTCCCATTCTGCATCCGCCCATTTCATGAATATCTCTGCCAGGCGCCCAATGATTATCATGCTGTGTAATATTTTTTATTCCGCATTTATCAAACATCTCGCTGCTCTGCGTTAAAAAATCTTTCAATAATTTTTCATCGTTATCATCATAAGCAACATTCGTTACAAGCAACGGAATTCCCCACTGATCTTTTTTGTCTTTGCTCAATGTCAATGTATTTGTTTCTTTAGGAACCGTTTCCCCCTGCATATAAATATAAACTCCCCATGGACCCGCTTCACTCATCGCATCTTTATAAGCCGCACCGATCTGCTCCTGCGATGCATCACCATTTCCACGTTCACGATAACAACCCATAAAGGCCATATACCCGCCAACAAAATCCATATCGTTCTTATGAATATTCCTGAAATTCGGCATCATACATTCTGCTGTTCGTCGGCCATAAAAATATTTGTCTTCATAACCTTCAACGCTTCCACCAACAGAACCACGATAATTCTGAAAGC
>DATHPY010000716.1:0-6423 GCA_035483315.1 Puia sp.
GCGTTTGCAAAAGCTGCGGCGGATAATCCTAATGATACTTCTTCATCCGATCTAACAATGAAAGCTCTCAACAACTTAGTCGGAGGTGGCGGTGTTTCCAAAGCTGATTCAGTTGCAGCAATTAAAAGTTTCACATCTGCAAAAGGCGGCAGTGGTTTTTATTATCAAATGGTAACTACAATTACAAACACTTCAGCAAAACACAAAGGCACAAATAATGATACCACTACTACTATTTTCACATCTGGCGGAGAAGCGCGATCAGAAATGAATATCGCAGCGTTGATGGGTGTAAAAGGAAGCGCCGCGCTTCTGACATTGCAGCGCGTAAATCAGCCGCATTACAGCCTTACGTTAGACGCAGCTGATAAAACTTATTCATTGAATGTTATTGATACGTCACTTATAAATTCAGGCGTAGAAAAATACCAGGTCACTAAAGTCGGCAATGAAACCCTGCAAGGGTATAATTGCACGCATGCGAGATTGGTTTCTACTGTCGGCTCCGGCGCATTTAAATCTTCTACTGCAATGGATATATGGATGAGTACAGAGGTGCCGGGATATGCATTTTTACAAAAAGCAATGACCACACAAAATATAACTCCTAAAATGATGCGGGATTTACACAACGCAGGTTGTGATGGTTATTTTGTAAAGATGACAAGCCAGGGCAAAGATTATTCTATGAATATGATATTAATAAAAGCACAGCAAAAAAATTTTCCGGCTTCAATGTTTGTAATACCGCCGGGATATAAAGAATCAAATGAAAATATGATGTATCACATGATGAGTGGAAAAAATTGATCTTCCATTTGGTATTTGACCAAACCTTAAGATACAAATTATGCAACCGATAAAATTATTTTCATTTTCTTTCTCAATTATTTTATTTATTTCATGCGGAAATTTATCTTCAAAACAAAAAGTAGCTGCAACTGATTCGGCAAAAAAAGATAATACCGTGACACAATTGATTGATACGGCCAAAATCAAATCTGACATGAATAATGTTATGGATTTGGTCACAAGCGCCGCGAGCGGCAAACAACCCGACACTAATAAATTAAAAGCCACAGCAGCAGATGTGTTGTCAACTGCGGCGGCTGTTTTATCTGATTCAGGTATTAATAAAATGGGGGGCGACAAAAACGATCCGTCTGTTCAGGCAGCAAAAAATATGTTGGTTAGAATGAGAAATGCTTCTGGCATTACGCCGGCTTCATTGGACAGTATGAAAAAAGCAGTTGCTGAATTGCAGGAAAACGCACCGAAAAATCATTGATCAAACCGGATGGAAAATATTTCACATCAATCAAGCGCTCTGCAGCCACCACAGCGATTTGCTGTTATTGATATGCTGCGCGGCTACGCTTTGCTTGGCGTAGTGATCATTAATTATACATCGTATAAAGGTTGGGATTATGATCACGGAAATAACGCGGATAAAGTATTGGGGTTTTTAGCGACTTATATTTTTTTCAGAAAATCAGCTTTATTACTGAGCCTGCTTTTTGGTTATGGTTTTGCAGTTTTAATTGATAGCTTGAAAAAGAAAGGAAGTAACATCATTTTTTTTTTTATAAAAAGAATGTTTTGGTTATTCGTTATTGCTTTTGTGAACTCCTGTTTTCTTGGCGGCGACATTTTAAAAAGTTATGCTGTTCTGGGCGTGATCCTTCTGCTGTTTTATAGATCTCCTACGAGAACTATTTTGGTAACTGCAATTATTCTTTTATTACTGATTCCGTTCAGCAGTGGTTACACACTTTATCACATGTCAAATCATGCGTTGGAAATATCGGATGCTAATCGCTTATTATTTTTAAGTCATAATATTTTGGATGTAATCGCTTATAATTTATCCGACTCCTATATTTTGCAATCAACCTGGCCTTTTTATGCCATATTTGTTCAGCATGTCATGTTGTGCTGTTTTTTATGGGGCATGTTTTTTCAAAGAATACATTTTGCTGAAAATATTTACGCCAACAGGAAATATATACAGCGGGCATTTTGGATTTCCATACCGGCATTCGCTCTTTCCACTTATTTTACTTTTCTTGCAAAACACATCAATTTTCTTAAAATTTATTTCAACTTTTTTATCATATCCTTTTTATGTGGCGTGGTTTTCTTTTCGTCAGCAATGATCTTGTTATGCATTTCAGGAAAACTAAAATATTTTTTTAGAGCAATGGAATATTTTGGCAGAATGACATTGACCAATTATTTAACTCAGAACATAATTGGTTTTTTTATTTTTTCGGGATCCGGTTTGTCTATCGAAAGCAGCAAACCATATTGGTTTTATTTTATGTTGGCCATTGTTGTTTATGTTATTCAGCTATTCATAAGCAGGTATTGGTTAAAGCACTATTATTACGGACCTGTTGAATGGTTTTGGAGAAAGCTTGGCTCCGGGAAAAAATTGCAATTTAAAAGATAGAGTTAATTTTTAGATAGTCTTTATTCAATACTGTTCTTCATCTAAATAGACTACATTTTTTCAGTTAAATTATTGCAAAATGACTTTAGTTTGATATGCGGTTATCCATGACCGTTATAGCAAAAAATCATATCGCAAAAAAACTTACCAACATTTATCTTTTTTGGCAAGAATTTTGAAACGTAGCAGCGTTCGATTCATTCCAGAACACTTCTTTCCGACTCCCTAAGACTTCTTCCCTTAAGATATCAACATACTTATTGTCTTATTTAATCACTTGAAAAAAACATTTTCCAAGACATGAATTTATTTGTCCATGCCCTGAGAAAAACGATCAGTTATTCTTTTGCCTCATCACGCACATTCCGCACACTAACTATCGCAATTATTTCTCTTTCGGCATCACTATGCGCTGAAGCGCAATTTCAATTGGGAGAAAACCCCGGATATTATGGTTCGCAATACACAGATCAGCAGATATATGATCTGATGTATGCAGCAGGTGCGCGTTCTGCACGTTCCACCGTTTCAGTGCAATATTATTTGCAGTGGGGTATGAGCACGTACCAGGCGAGATTACAATATCCTTCTTCCAAAGGAATGAAGAATAATACTTTTTTTCTTGACGCATCCGCCGGTCCAACATACACCGGACAGAGTTCTGCGACTGCAAGTAATGGCGCAAGATCCTGGCTTCCCGATGGACTTTATAACGCTGCATTTAATAGTGATGGCTCAATTAATACCAGTAATATTTGGGCAAAATATTGTTATGACGTTGTACAATCTGTTGGCGCCAATTTTACTTATTTCGAAGTGTGGAATGAACCTGATTTAACAGGTTCTCCAAATTCTTATGAAGATTCCACGCAGTCCTCTTCATCATGGGAAAAAGTTGAACCTGCGTCTGGAGATCTGCAAAATATGAATGCATCTGTTGAAGATTATGTTCAACTTTGTATGATCGCGAACCAGGTAATAAAAAAATATCAACCCGCTGCAAAAATTGCGACTGGTGGATTAGGTTATCCGTGGTTTTATATGTGGTTCTTAAAAAAAGGTGGCGCGCAATGGATAGACGAATTGAGTATTCACTTCTATCCATACTTCAGTTGGACAGTTTGTTCATGGACCGGCTCAGCCTGCGGCCTGGCTGGGTTTCATAGAAATTCTGATTATGCAGTTTCCGCAATGACGCAACAGGTTGCCAATTTCAGAGCGATCGAAACGGCAACAGGAAATCCACACAAACCAATCATGATGACTGAATCAAATATTCCCAGGTGGAGTTATGTTTCAGCAGCCAACTTAGAGACTTTTCCAAACAACAAAGCATGGGGAAGTGATGCAACGCAAAAAAATTATACCATTAAAGCATTTGCAAAAATGATGGAAGCGGGACTTGATATGTTTTATCTATATCAAACCGGTGAAACAGGAGACAGTGGTTTAAATAACGGAACAGCGGGAAGCGAAATTGATGCGATGGGAATGTATAAAAATCTAGTGAAAGCAACTCCTGGAAATGAAGCGCTCACAAGTCAGGGTATTGCAATAAGAACGATGCAACAATTAATGGGAAATTATAAAGTTGATGCCACACAACCCACGTTTCCTTCAGGTGTTGATGGCGTGCGTTTTGATAGCGCAGGAAATAAAATTTATGTGGTGTGGGCAATCACTACACAAGATATGTCGGAGACTGCATCAGGTTCTTACACATTACCATCCGGCGTAAACTTCAAACAATATTTGTACGATGGAACTTCGCCGGGGCAAATAAGCGGAACTGTTTCACTTATCGGCGATCCGTATATTTTGGTGCAAACAAATGGCACGATAAATTCTTTAAGTTGTAATGCAGGAACCAATCAAACCATTACTTTACCAACGAGTACAATAACACTCGACGCTTCAGGGTCATCTTCTGGAAATGATAGTATTAGCTCTTATAACTGGACACAAATTTCAGGTCCAAATAATTCAACAATTCTTAACGACAGCGCGTTGGCAACAACAGCAAATAATCTTGTCGCAGGCAATTATAATTATGAATTAAAAATTAAAGATGCAAGTGGTGATTCATGTATAAGTACAGTTCAGGTTAGCGTGCAATCTCTTTTATCACCCATTTCAAATCTACTACCGCCGGTTCCTGTACTTGCCAGTAATCAAACTATCACTCTTCCGATAAATAGTATTTGGTTGATTGGAAGTGGATCCTATGAACCCGGCGGCAGTATCGCATCGTATAGTTGGAAACAAATTTCGGGACCAACCAGTATTATTTTCAACACCAATATACCAACAACACTTGTTGCAGGACTCGTTGCCGGTACTTATGTTTTTCAACTAACCATAACTGATAATTCCGGCGCCACTGCAATTGCAACAACTACAGTCACGGTTAATTCGCTCAATATTTTACAAGATGCAGCTACACAAACAACAGATTCTTCAACAACAGAAAAAGATATATCCGCTCCATCAACTGCAACGAGCAAAATGCAATTGTATCCCAATCCTGCGCAAGGCACTATCAACCTGCAGCTGAACAGTGATACTACCGGCACAATTGTCATTCGCATTTTCTCAATCACTGGTCATCCTGTCATCACGAAGCAAAGTGAAAAGAGCGGAAATTATTATCAGTCGTCATTTGACATTTCCGGTTTGGCAAGCGGCACGTACATGATGCAGATCTTAATAGGAGGGAAACAACAGCTAACAGCAAAATTTTTAAAACAGTAAATTTAGGTTGTTCGTCGCCGCTAGTCTATAAATAGTGAAGCTTCCGCATTATGCCGGAAGCTTACTTGCAACAATTGAAAACTCAACTAAAATATCTTTCGGCTAAATTAATGCGCAACCAAAAACAGAGTTTATTCTGTTTATTCACCAATTTGATTTTTTGTGGAAAACGTTTTTTAAAACGCTTCATTCAAGTTCAGGAAAAATCCTTTGTTGCCAAACTTGCCATAGGCATAATCAAGACAAAGATTGGTGCGCGTCGCTTTGTTAAAAAGAATGCGAAGACCGCCACCATAGCCGGGTTGAAATACCTGGAAGATTTGTGTGCCATGTTCGTCATTACCTGTTTGTAGATTTCCAAAAATTACACCACTTACAAATTTATTGGCAAGAATAGGAAACCGCAATTCAAGTTCGGTATCATTAAATTGTGTTCCCTTGAAATATTGTGTTGTATATCCTCTGCCACTGCGAAAAGAACCATCCCTGGCAGTACCGGGTAATTCGAGATAAGGTATGTTTCCGCCAAGAAGATAAGATCCCCAATTCCAAAATGCAAGTATGGTTTCAGGATGGGCACTGGAAAGACTAAAGTACTTTCTGAAATCTGTTGTGAACTGTGAAGAATTTTTTGTGCTTCCGATCCAGGTTTGATTGACGCGAACACCGGCGTCAAAATAAATGCCTTTGTAAGCGCGGTTGGGGTTATCCCGGGTTATATATTCCACATTCACTAGAAATCCATCGGCAGAATAACGATTTTGCGGAAATCCATGTTCGTTGTTGTAAACACCAGATGGCGTTGTAGTACCTGAAGAATCGCTATTGGTAATATTACGCCTGATCTCAAATGAAACACCAGCGCCAATAAAAAGATTCGGCGCTACTTTCTTGTACACTTTCTCGCGAAAATTAAAATAAACAGAATGGATGGGATACACTTTATGCGTGGGATCGGCCAAAACGGAATCAAGACCTTTGCCATTGTATGATTTGCCAATGCCCATCCCATAATCCGGCGCGAGTGATTTAGATATAACCAGGTTACCCTGCAAGTTTAGTTTATTGCCGGAGGTGAATACATTATGGTTCAAATAAAAATAGATGATGCCTTTGGTAGTGATAGAGGCTGAAGTGGCTGCAACAGAAAATAATGTTTTAGGATCGGTTCCCAATTTTTTCCCGGCAACGGCTTTAATTCCGCCCTGCAGTCCGATGGT
>DATHPY010000717.1:0-3375 GCA_035483315.1 Puia sp.
CCCATTCCCATAAAAGTGTAGAGCTCTTTTATTTTTAAACGCTTAACGCCATCAACCTGTATCAATGCAATTGATTGTCCTTCTTTCACTGAACCTCTTGCAACTTTTCCCACGGCAATTCTTCCTAGAAAAGAAGAATAATCGAGAGAAGTGATCTGCATTTGCGTTGGTCCTTCAGAAATTTTTGGAGCAGGAACGTATTTAAGAATGCCATCTAATAATGGAGTAATGTCTGCACACTGTTCGTTTTTATCGTTGAACCAACCATGTTTTCCGGAACCATAATAAGTCGGAAAATTTAATTGTTCTTCGGTCGCATCAAGATTAAAAAATAATTCAAACACAGCGTCGTGCACTTCGTCCGGGCGACAATTTGGTTTGTCAACTTTATTAATAACCACAATTGGTTTCAAATTCAGGTGTAATGCTTTTTGCAAAACGAAACGCGTTTGCGGCATCGGTCCTTCAAAAGCATCAACCAATAATAAAACGCCATCAGCCATTTTCAAAACACGCTCTACCTCACCGCCAAAATCAGAGTGACCCGGAGTATCGATGACATTTATCTTTATGTCTTTATATTGAACCGCCGCGTTTTTGCTGAAAATAGTGATGCCTCTTTCTTTTTCCAGTTCATTACTGTCCATTATCAGTTCGCCCGTTTCCTGGTTGTCGCGAAACACTTTGGTAGCGTGTAAAATCTTGTCTACCAGAGTTGTTTTACCGTGGTCAACGTGAGCGATAATTGCTATGTTACGAATTTCCATAAGTTGAAATATTGATTATTTGAACAGTTGATACCATTAACGTAAAATACAAGCCATGTAATATCAATGATGTCCAAAAAAACGAGGCGCGAAGGTACGACAAAACAACGGGAAGGCAAAGGAATTGCGGCTTTAAAGAAGATTTAATAAAATGTTTGTTACCGGCATTTGTTCTTTGTGCATCATCGTTGCGTCGCACTCTTGTGCTGTTGAAAGTTTATTGAGCGGTGGGTTTATTAATAGTGAAATTCAAGTAAGTGCAAAAATGGTTTCTCGCCAAGGCGCAACGTTGCGCCTTGGCGCCTTTGCGAGAAAAAAATCACACACGCACATAAATTTTCTTCTTATCTAAAATATATCCTATCAGCCAGCAAAAAAGCATGAATGTTACTGCGCCTAATAAAGAACCGAAGTACAAACCGAAATGCTTAAAAATATTTTGGTACGCCCATCCGTGCAGCGACCCATTTCCGACCGGAATTATTTCCATAACTGTTGCACCAACTTCAGAAAGTAAATAGATGAACAGCGGATTTTTTCCAACCACTGTAAAAAAACCTGTCCATTTTGTTTTGCCGAGAAAATCTACGACATAAATAATTGCCGAGATTATCACGCAATCCAAACCAACGGTGTAAACAACAAAAGAACTCGTCCATAATTTTTTATTTATTGGAAAACCCAGGTCCCAGAAATAAGCAATTACCAACAAACAAAAACCTGCGAGTAATAATTTTGCCAATCCTTCATAAGTTTTCCCTTTGTTCTGCAAAAATTTTCCGACGATATATCCTGCAACAACATTTCCAACCGCAGGCAATGTGCTCAACCAACCTTCGGGGTCAAATGCAATTCCTTCGCCATGATACAAATGGTTATCTCCCATCAGCCATTTGTCCAATCGCAAACCTGCGTTACCAGTCATGCTTAACGGATCTACCGGATTTCCAAACATCATCATCACTGGCCAATAAAGTAATAATATTAACACGGAAATTATTACTGCAGCTTTAGGTTTTAAATAATAGATCAGTAATGAACCGATCATATAAGCAAGTGCGATACGTTGCAACACACCCAAAATTCTTGTGTTGGCAATGGGCGAAAGAACAAGATGATGATTTGCATCGTATTCAAAAAACGGGAACCAATATAATAAATAACCACACAGAAAAATGATAAGCGTGCGTTTAAAAATTTTTCCAAGAACCTGGCTTTGCGAAAGTGTGCTCCATTTTGCCATCACAAAGCTCATTGCGTTTCCTACTGCAAATAAAAAAGATGGGAACACCAGATCAGTTGGCGTGAAACCGTTCCAGCGCGCGTGTTCCAGCGGCGCATAAGAAACCGGGCCGCCGGGAGTATTTACGATGATCATGAAGCAGATGGTCATTCCGCGAAAAACATCCAATGCAAGAAAACGCTGACCGGGAGTTGAAGATGGCATGTGCAATTAGTTTTGGTTAGAATAATCAGAACAAATCAGTTCCGAAATATCGGAAACTTTGCGCATCTGTCCAAAGGATGGAACGCAGATTTTTATGATGATGAAGATTTGTTAGGATTATTATCAGCGATAATCATAACCAATCTTAACAAATCCGCGTTCCATCAATATTAAAACTTCCGAATTATCCGTACAATTATCGTTATCAAAATGCTGAGCAACATCATTGTGGTGATGGGAAAATAAAATCGGAAATTTTTTTTTTCAATTCTGATATCTCCCGGCAATCGACCGATCCAATGCAGTTTATCGTGAAAGAAATAAATGATAATGCCAATAAGAATTATGCCAACTCCAATCAAAATAATATATTTTCCGGTTTCGCTGCTCATGGTGGTGAATGGTCAATCGTGAATCGTGAAATCTACAAAACCAAAAGTATATTTTAATTATTGACCATTCACAATTCACCATTGACGATTCACGAATATTCTATAAATTCATTGTACAAATTCATCTCATGTTCAAAAAATGGTTGCTTGCTATAATTATTGTTCTCATTGTAGTTTATTTTTTAGGACCGGCGCCGTCAACACCAAAATATTCGCAGGAGATGCCATCAGTTCCAACGTCAGCAAATGATCTGGAGAATTATATAAAAACAAATGAATCGCAACACAAATTAAAACCAGATAATGAAGCAAGAATTATTTGGCAAAATGATTCAACAAAACAAAAAACAGATTATGCAATTGTTTACCTGCATGGCTTTGGTTCTTCGCAAGCAGAAGGTGAGCCGGTGCACAGAAATATTGCAAAAGAATTCGGATGCAATTTGTATTTATCAAGATTAGCGGAGGAGGGAATTGACACCGTTGATGCGATGATAAATTTTACTGTTGATGAATATTGGCAAACAGCAAAACAAGCGCTCGCCATCGGAAAACAATTAGGAAAGAAAATAATTTTGATGACAACTTCAACCGGCGGAACGCTGGCGTTAAAACTTGCCGCTGATTATCCGAATGATGTTGCCGCGATAATTTTAATGTCGCCGAATATTGCTATTAATGATCCCAATGCGTGGTTGCTAAATAATCATTGGGGATTGCAAATTGCACGAATGGTTTTGAAATCTGATTATATTGATTCAAAAGACAC